>JAAEPW010001274.1 GCA_024232355.1 Chloroflexota bacterium
GGGCATCAAGCGGTCTTGTGTAAGCTTTTAGTGCTGGTCACGGCTCTATTGGAACCATATTTTCATCACGAAAGTTATTCCGGTTACGCTTTGGTGAAGAAAAAACATCAATTCAGCAGCCATTGCGATCTACTGATACTGTAACTGTGTCCAATTGACCTTTTCCCTCGCGCCAGCGCACCCACGCGCAGCGCGAGCGGACAGTAGGGCGGGAATTCGAGGAGGTGATGTCCATCGAATGATCCGCCCATTGTTTTGTGTCTAGTGTGTAGAGCCGTATTTGAGAGGATGTTCAATCGTGGCACAAAAATCAGGCTGTTTCCGTGTATCGTCTGCGCATCAAAAAGCAGAGTAGCCAGAAAGAACGACGTGTCTAACTGGATGGCGGAGCGCAGTCTTTAGGTGGCATGATCGTCCATGTTGAATACAAGCTAGACAGGTCGGGGAAAGGCTTAGCCATCGACTCCCTGCAATCTACCCCCCTCTCCCCCGTTTAAATTTGCATATCACTCTGCCCCTCTCCGGGGAGAAAGGAGGCTAGTCTATTGCGTATTGCGTTCCCTATAAAGACGAGAAAACGTTCAGAGACAGCGAATAAGGAGGGCTATGATAACAACCCCGCGCCACATTTCATTCAATACCGTACAGAGTGAACATTCAAAGATAGCATACAAAAGGAGGGTAGAGTGATGCCGATAAAATATCGCATCATGGAGAATAGCTTGAAACCGGGCACCTATTACGCCCGCGTCGTGCAGGGTAACACCATCACCCTGGATCAAATGATCCCCAATATCGTCGCCAAGACCGCCCTCAGCGGCACCGACGTCAAAGGGGCCATCTCGGCTCTGATCGAAGAGATAATCGCCGCGCTGTCCGCCGGACACAACCCCGTCGTCGACGGCCTGGTGCGTTTCACGGTCAGCATCAGCGGTAGTTTCGAGACGACCGAGGTGACCATCACCAGGAGCAATGCCAACCTGAACGTAGTAGCCCACGATGACCGCGCCCTGGAAGCAGCCGTCATCGCCAACGCTACCTACAGCCGCGAGACGACCAGGATCAAGGCTCCCCTGGCGGATAGCTTCTTTGACATTGCCACTAGTATATATGACCAGTACACGGCAGGCAGCATCGTGCGCCTCAAGGGTGAAGACCTGAAATTCAACCCTGACAATGCCGACGAGGGTGTCTTTTTCAACGATGGCACGACCGAGACGCGCCTGAGCATCTATTCTGTGATCGGCAACAAGCAAATAGACGCCCTGGTCCCGCCCGGCATCAGCGGTGCACTGACGATCACAGTCCGCGCTCGCTACAGCGAGAGCGGCGAGTTGCGCCAGGGGGCCTACCGCCGCCAGATAACGGCGGTATAGGCGACGCAGAGCACACGGGCTGCCATAACCCTACGATTGGCTAATGCGCCAGGGATCGCCTGGCTGTGCCAGGGATCGCCTGGCCGTTAGCACACCTCGATACCAGGTAATGGGCCAGGGATATGCAGCCGCCAGGACCACTCTCGTGTCCAGCCGGAACAGGGCTATCGGGCTGCCCGAACGAACAGTACCACTATGCTGGAACAGGGCCATCGGGCTGCCCGAACGGACAGTACCACTATGCTGGAACGAGGCTATCGGGCTGCCCAAATGTACCGTACCATTATGCCGGAACGGGGCCATCGGGCTGCCCGAACGAGCCGCGCCAGCACGAGACCTCGGAGGTTTCAGTGCAACCTTCGGTTGCCATAACCTCCGAGGTCGTGTTACCCTTGCGAAGGTTTCTGAACCTTCGCAAGGGTAGCAAGAGGTCGCCCCTACTCGCGCGTTTAGCCTCGCGTCTACCTTTGCCAGGTACACTCGCTATTGTCTCTGAGAGCGCTGTCAATGTTTCGTCATCACCCCCGGCGCTCCCAGGACGCGCAAAACCGCGTAATGTGCAAGAATCATTATGCCGTTATGAAAAATACACGGTGAGAATATGTATTTTTCCCATTGCGCCGGGAGTCTCGATATAGTATACTTATCTTGGTTGAAACAAGCCAGGCAGGGCGGGGAAATGGCTTATCGATCAGGCCTCTACACTACCTTTTATTTCCCCCCCCCCCCCCGTTTAAATTTGCATATCATTCAGGCCCACTCCAGGGGAAAAGGAGGTTTGTCTATCGCGTGTGTCCGATTCGTTGATTTCGATATTCGTTGTAGTGTTACCCTTGCAAAGGTTTCTGAATCTTCGCAAGGGTAGAACACAATTCTATAGGAGGCCTTTTAATGCACCCGCAAACCAAGCACAAACAACCGTATCTGTCCCCCGCCCAACGCGCACTATTGCTCGTCGCGTTGGCCGTGGCGCTGTGGATCGTGATGCCGCCCGCCGGGGCAGCAGCACAAGAACCGGATTGGCAGGACCACTATCCGGTCACAAATACGATCACCGCGTCACCCATGACGACCGTTTCTATCACTTATGACCAACCGATGAGCGCCACCACCGTCACCAGTCGCACCTTTGCCGTGCACGGCATGCAGTCGGGGTTGGTGACGGCGACGCACGGAACCATCAATGGCAACACCATCATTGTCACCCCAGCCCGGCCATTTCACCAGGGAGAGCTGGTCTATGCCATCGCCACCACGCGCACGCTCAACATCAGCGGCACGGCACCGTTCACCGCCACTCAGTGGCAGTTCAACGCCGGAGAGGTGACCAACCACTGCGTTGGAGGCTTTAGCGAGGTCTATACCGGCAGCCTGACA
>JAAEPW010001275.1 GCA_024232355.1 Chloroflexota bacterium
AGCCGGATTGCGGGTGACCGGCAATGCCACCCTGGAACTGACCAACACCATTGTGTCAGGCCACACCTATGGCATCTTGACCACCAACGCCTCGGCCAATGTCCAAACTGACCACACTCTATGGGATGGCAATAATGCTGATACCGGAGCGGCTGGCGGCAGCAGTATTGTGACCACCAATGACCACTATGGCGACCCTGATTTTGCAGGTGGGATAGACCCCTTTGCAGCTTATCACGTGCAAGCTGGTTCTACAGCTATTGATGCGGGAATAGAAACCGGGCTAACAACCGATATTGATGGGCAAGGACGAGCGCCGGATATTGGAGCTGATGAGTTTCCCTATGTGCTGAACTTAACGCCGGAGTACCGGCAGACGGTTGAAGCGGATACGGTGGTGGTTTACACCCACACCTTGCGCAACAGTGGCGGACTGACCGATACGGTCGAGTTGGCTGCTACTTCTGGTCAGAGTTGGTCAGTTCAAGTACAGCCACTCAGCGCCGCCTTGAGTAGTGGGGCAGTCATTACGGTTACTCTTACCGTAACCGTGCCGATGGGAAGCGAAGGGTTGGCTGATACCAGCATTATCACCGCCACCTCTACTACCAGTCCCTCTATCCTGGTCGAAGTCCAAGACGTAACTATAGTTGGTATGGGGATACAGTTAAAAGCGGACAACAGCCAGACAATGGTTCCTGGCACGATAGTGACCTATACCCACACCTTGACCAATACAGGGACCACTTCAGATACGATTGTCTTGAGCCTGACAAGCAGCCGGGGTTGGGCAGAGTTGGCAACAACCAATCCGGTGACGTTGGCTGGGGGAGCCAGTACGCCGGTGCAAGTGCGGGTAACAGTGCCGTTATCGGCGGCAGCAGGCGTGGCCGACACGACTGTTGTCACCGCCAGTTCGGTTTCAGTCCCGGCAGTCTACGATACGGCGCAAGACACCACCACAGCCAGCGCTATAACAGGCACACGCTATG
>JAAEPW010001276.1 GCA_024232355.1 Chloroflexota bacterium
CTCCTATTGACTTTTCACCAAGTCTTGTGCTAAGATAAACATGCCTGATTACTACTCAGGCTGTCACAGAATTGGACGTTCTATGCTCTCAGCCCTCGTCCCCGAGGGTGGTTCTGGCGAAAGCGTCTCATTTTGAACAATTATGTGTCGCACAAGCCGCCCCCGAGACTGGGGCTAGGAGCACTGGCCGAGTAGTAACCAGATTTGATTTTCTGCGATAACAGTTGCGTTGATGATGCCATAATTGGAATAGCAAGGCCAAAAGGAGTTGGGCGAAAATGAACGCAAAGAATATGTACGGATCCCGCACTACGTGGTGGGTAGTGGGCTTGTTTTTGTTGATAGTCGCAGGCGCGTTTGGCTGGTTCTCGGGCCAACCTGCTCAGGCTGGCTGGGACGTGACGCCGGTGCCAGGAGAAACGGCAGCCTGCGGGAATTCTGGGAACTCCTCCCCCGTCCTACAACCCCTTCCCCCAGAAAACCCCACGGCCCGTAATCCACTAGCGGGCATGTCCCTCGACCAGATCAAGGATGCGGCCCAGACCCTGACGCCAGAGGCGGCGCAGGTGTCGAGTTCCGTGGATATCCAATTCCACAACCTGCACCCGGCTGTCACGTTGAACGGGGCAACTGTGGAAACGTCCGTCGTCATTCAAAGCTCCGTGTGCGTCGAGGACATGTGGGCCCAAATCGTCATGCCGGCCCAATCCACCGGCGAGGCCAAGCTTGCCTATACGCTCAAATCGCCGTCCACCAACATAGACCGCCTGCAAGACTGGATAAGATTTCCATTCGTGGCGGTCGCCGGCACAGCCACCGCTAGCGTTGGGATCGACGGCTATGCCGAGGGAGTATATCCCTTTACGTGGGTCGTGGGGTATGAGGATACCGTCTTGATGACGCAAGAGGGGTTCTTTACAGTCGGGGCGTGCTCCTGCGAAGGAACCTCAGCGTCAAGCAAAGCAACGTCTGCTGCCTCTTTTGTCCGCCAGTCCCTGCCATTAGAAAATCCAACAGCCCGTAATCCATTGACGGGCATGTCCCTCGACCAGATCAAGGACGCGGCTCAAACCCTGACGCCGGAGGCAAAACACGCGCTGAATTCGCTGGATATCCAATTCCACAGCCTGCACCCGGCAGTCACGCTGAACGGGCCGACAATGAAAACGTCCGTCACCATCCAAAGCGACGTGTGCTTGGCAGACATGTGGGCGCAGATCGTCTTGCCCGCCCAGTCCACCGGTGAGGCCAAGTTCGCTGATGCGTTCAAATCCCCGTCCACCGTCGTGGACCGCCTGCAGGATTGGGTGCGGTTCCCGTTCCCGGCAGTCGGCGGCACATCCACCGCGGGTGTGGGATTGGATGGCTTTGCCGAGGGCGTATATCCCTTTACGTGGGTCGTCGGGCAGGGAGACACTGTCTTGATGACGCAGGACGGGTTCTTTTCGGTCGGGGCGTGCTCCTGTGGAGGGGCGTGCGCGGATACCTTGGCGGCCTCTGACCCGTTGGCCGATATGTCACTCGATCAGATAAAAGAGGCGGCGCGCAATCTATCACCAGAAGCGGCGCGCGCGTTAGGCTCTATGGATATTCAATTCGACAATCTGCATCCGGCCATGACGTTGGGCGGGCCGACGGCGGCGACGTCGGTCACTATTCAAAGCGACGTGTGCGTCAACGACATGTGGACACAGATCGTGCTGCCAGCCCATTCGACCGGGGCGGCCAAGCTCGCCCATGCGTCCAAATCCCCATCTACCGTCGTGGATCGCCTGCAAGATTGGGTGCGGTTTCCATTTCCGGCGATCGGGGGGACGTCCACTGCCAGCGTCGGGCTAGACAGCTTTCAGGAAGGCGTATACCCGTTCACCTGGATCGTGGGGTATGGCGACACCGTCTTGATGACCCAGGATGGATTCCTCGCCGTCGGGCCATGCGGGTGTGGGAGTCCGTGCCCGGTGTCGACGCCCACCCCCACCCCAACGCCAAGGCCGACGCCGGTGGGCGAGTGCGCCCAACATTCGCCCGCACGCATCGACGTGCTCATGGGAGCGGACCAGACAGTCCACCGGGAGATCGAGTTTGTCAACGCGTGCAACGACACCCAGGTGCTCGACTTGGCGTTCAGCGATCTGGTCAGCCAGATTTATCTGGCCGGCGGGCACGATCAGATCGCGTTGGCACCAGACGAAAGGCAGACCATCCGGCTCTACTTTACGACGGAAGCAACCGTTCCCTCAGACAGCACGCAATTAATCGTGATGGAAAGTGGCACCGAGGTCACCCAAATCCCAATCACCATCGGGCCGGGGGCCGCTATGCAACCATCCGCATCGCTGGCCGAACTGGACGGGATCAATCTGCTGCCGGGAGAGACCGGATTCTTTGCCGGTACGATCCATAACAACTCGAACGTCCCTCTGATCATTACGGCCACGATCCCGGCCACATCGTCTACCTGGTTGATGGTCACCGACTCCCCGGTGCTAGCAGACATTCAGGCATTTGGTCAGTCCAGCGCGGCATGGGACCTGGACCCGAAAGAGGAAAAGACGATCTATTTCACCCTCTATAACGCTACCGAGTTCACGGGGACAGCCACCGTTTACCTCGAATCCCAATACGGTGACCGGCAGGAAATTCCAATTGCTGCCAGATTCGGTCCATACGCAGACTTGGTCGTATCGGGGACCACCCTGCCCACAGAGATAGCATCTGGGGACGTAATGACGGCGACAGTTACCGTGTTCAACCCCGGCCCGAGTGATGTACTGACGGTCGCCACGTCTATAAACGTCACGGGCGATGCACTCGTCGCCGGTGTGGCGGCCAGTTCTGATGCGGGCTGCAAGCAATACGCAACAGTGCTCTGCAGAACGCCGAAAATTTTGGCCGGTGAGTGGATCACTGTGGTTGTCCGGTTGGAGGTTCCGGTATTCAAAGCTGCCGCCGATTTCAAGCTGCCGCCGCTGGCGGCGTCAATACAGGTCGAGGTCTGGAGCAGCACGTATGATCCCAATCCCTCGAACAACAGCCTGGGTGCTATCTGGGGCGGATTGCACGTCTACCTGCCGGTAGTGGCACAGAACTGGTCCGAGCCTCCACCGGTCATCTACCTGCCGTTCGTGATAAGAGATTAGCATTACCTTTGAATGTATCAAAGAATCACATAACTGAAACCGCGGATGAACGCAGATTTTTACTAAATTCACCACTTTTGCATCTGTGTTGATCTGTGTATATCTGCGGTTCCATTCTAGTTGTGTCATTTCGTGTCGATGTACAAAGGTGATGTAGTATTGCTCGGCGGAAATCCTTCGGCAGTTATTGCTCCAAGGGGATCGTCAGGCACTGGTTCAGTTGAATGGGATTACGATGTAGCCGCGCTTTCCATAGCGCGTAAGGCCCTGCGAGGTATGGAAACCTCGGCTACAAGCCCCTTTTTGAGCCACAATTGGCTGACTATCCAGAAATCCCACCCAACTGAA
>JAAEPW010001277.1 GCA_024232355.1 Chloroflexota bacterium
ATTTTGTCGCTCAAGTCAGAAGTGTAGATGATGGCCCCCATCAAATTGTGGTCATTGGGGTCGGCCACGCGCAATACGTGTCCTGCGGCCAACGGCACGCCAAGGTCGCTGGCGGGCTCGTCAAAGTTCAGGTTGCCAAAGACGTTCAAGTCGTCACTGTCACCGTCGCCGTTCATATCAAAGACGTCGGGCAGTCCATCTTGTGTAAAATCTACATAGATCATGGTGTCGGTGATGGCGCTGACAAAGGCCAGGCTCCCGTTGACGTTGTTTGTGGGCAGGGGGTCAATGTTGCCCGGCGACCAGCCCATAACCACTTGAGAAGAGAGTTTGTCAAAGGGGATGAGGCTGTAGCCCCAGTCGCTATGATTGCTGGCGCTGCTAAGGGGGTAGGCGTCGCCACTGATCGAGTCAATGGCCGCTACGCCCCAGAAAGTAGCAGGACTGGTTAGATGAATGCCCATGGTGGTGTTGAGTTCTCCAACACCGAGGTTGTTCAAGGCGCTGACGGTCGTCGTGGGAGGCACAGAGATAGGGATCGGCCCGACCAGTCCATC
>JAAEPW010001278.1 GCA_024232355.1 Chloroflexota bacterium
GCCGTCACTGTCGGTAGCGGGCGCCAACGGCGTGCCGCTGTTGTCCGGATCCACCACGTCGGGCAGACCGTCGCCGTCTGTGTCTGTCTGGTCGTCGATCACCCCGTCGTTGTTCCCGTCCAACGCACTGCCGCCCGCCTCATCGATGTCGTCGGTCCCATCTCCGTCCGCGTCGGTATCCAGGTAGTCGGGTATTCCGTCGTCATCGGTGTCGGCAGGGTTCACCGGCGTGCCGCCGTTGTCCCCGTCCACTACGTCTGGCAGACCGTCGCCATCGGTGTCGGTCTGGTCGTCCAATTCTCCGTCGTTGTCCGCGTCCAGATTTCCGTTCCCTGTCTCGTCCACGTCGGGGATGCCATCGCCATCGCTGTCCAGGTCCAAATAGTCCGGCACTCCGTCCCCGTCGCTGTCGTTGCTCCCCTCGATGCTGTCGGGGATGCCATCGCCATCGCTGTCCAAGTCCAGATAGTCTGGCACGCTGTCACCATCGTTATCGTTGGTGTTCGATTCCAAGTAGTCGGGGATGCCATCGCCGTCACTGTCGGGGGCAGGCACCAACGGCGTGCCGCTGTTGTCCGGATCCACCGCGTTGGGCAGACCATCGCCGTCACTGTCGGTCTGGTCGTCGATCACTCCATCGTTGTTCCCGTCCAGCGCGCCGCCGCCCGCCTCGTCTATGTCGTCGGTCCCGTCTCCGTCCGCGTCGGTATCCAAATAGTCGGGATCGCCGTCCCCGTCGGTATCGGCAGGGTTCACCGATGTGCCGCCGTTGTCGGAATCGACCACGTCGGGCAGACCGTCGCCATCGGTGTCTGTTTGATTGTCGATCATCCCGTCGTTGTCCGCGTCCAGGTCGCCATTCCCTGTCTCGTTCACGTCGGGGATGCCATCGCCATCGCTGTCCAGGTCCAGGTTATCGGGCACGCCGTCGCCGTCGCTGTCTCCGGTGCCCTCGATGCTGTCTGGGATGCCGTCGTTGTCGTCGTCGGTGTCCAGCGCGTCAGGCACACCGTCGCCGTCGGCGTCGAAACCAGATACCAGCACACTTGCACTGCTGCTGTTATTGCCAGGGTCGCGATCCTGCGGAGCGCTGGCGATGATGGCTGTGTTAATAAAGGTTCCAGATGCCAGTGGATCGCTGAGTACGCCGGTGATGGTGATGATGCCGCCCGCACCAGGCGCGAGTTCCGCCACGTTCCACACGTAGCGCGTGCCGCCCACTCGTGTGATGACGAGCATTGGAGACGTTGCATTGCCAACACTGATCACGCTGGTATTGGTCACGCTGACCGGCACAATATCGGTGATCACCACACCTTGGGCCACCTCGAAGCCTTTATTAGAAAAAGTAAGAGTGTAGGTGATGGTGTCACTTGGCGCTGCTGTGCTGGGTGTGACGCTCTTGGCGATGAGCAGGTCCGGCTCGGGGGGAACCAGTGCCCACAGCTCCCAGCCGTGGATGTCGTCACCAGCGGAGAAGAAAAGGGCACCGTCTATATTGACAAAGTCACCGGGTTCCGAATCATCATTGGGATTAATGTCTTTGACCATCACAGTGCCAGCTTCCGTGCCGTCACTCCGCCACAGCTCTTGGTCGTCGGTGTCGTCATAGCCACGGAAGTAGAGGATGCCGTCCACGTTGATCAGTTCATCTTGTACGGCCACTACGTCTTTGACCATCACGGTGCCGGTTAGTGTGCCATCGCTCTTCCATAAACGCAAGCCGTGGCTTTCACTGGCTCCGAAAAAGAGGGTGCCATCTACATCAACTAGACTGTTGGGAAATGAATTTCCACTGGGGTTGATGTCTTTGATCATCACGGTACCCGTCGGCGTGCCATCGCTCTTCCACAGCTCGACGCCGTTGCTGCCATCATCGGCCCGAAAGTAGAGGGTGCCACTCACATTGGTCAGGTAATTGAGACCCGCATTACCACTGGGGTTGATATCCTTGACCATCACGGTGCCGGTTGGCGTGCCATCGCTTTTCCACAGTTCCTGACCGTTAATGCCGTCAGTGGCCCGAAAGTAGAGGGTGCCACTCACATTGGTCAGGTAACTGAGACCCGCATTACCACCGGGGTCGATATCCGAGATCATCACGGTGCCGGTTACTGTGCCATCGCTTTTCCACAGCTCGTAGCCGTTGCTGCCGTCATCGGCTCCAAAGTAGACGGCGTCCCCAATAGTGACCAGGTCATAGGGTTCCGAAGATCCACTAGGGTTAATGTCCGAGACCATCACGGTGCCCGTAAGCGTGCCATCGCTCTTCCACAGCTCATCGCCGTTGCTGCCGTCATTGGCTGTAAAAAGAAGCGTACCATCCAGATTGGTAAAGTGTGAAGGACTCGAACTTCCAAGTGGGGCGATATCCTTGACCATCATGGTGCCGGTTACTGTGCCATCGCTTTTCCACAGCTCGTCATCGTTGGTGCCATCATCGGCATAGAAGAAGACGGTGCCATTCACGTCGGTAAAGGAACCAGGATACGAGCCTCCACCGGGATTGATGTCTTTGACCATCACGGTGCCGGCGTCCGTGCCATCGCTCTTCCACAGTTCGTCGCCGTTGGTGCCATCATCAGCATAGAAAAAGACAGTGCCATTTACGCCAGTCATGTCACTGGGATCTGAATCTCCACCAGGGTAAATGTCCTTGACCATGTATGGCTGTAGCAATTCAACCATAGAGGCCGCGTCGACGCTGGCGGCATCCTGGGTGCCGCTAAATTCGGCTGTGTTGATGAATATGTCGCCAAAGTCACCGACGTGTGTCGCCTGATAGACAAAAATAATGCGATCCCCCGCCGTCACCGTACCGCTCCAGGTGATCTGATCGCCAGATTCCGTTGCGCCTGCTGGCTGCTCTATCCAAGCAAAAAAGTCAAGTTCACCAGGCAAAGTATCGGTAAAGTGAACGGTATCGGTCACCACGACCTGCGGGTCCATCACTACAGTGTAAGAGACCCTTCCACGATAAGGTGCGTCACTGCGGGGTGTCACGATCTTGTACAGTGACGGCCGGGTATCCACTGCCCACAACTCTTCGCCGAGTTTGCCATCCTCGGCATTGAAAAAGAGCAGGTCACCTATCGCGGTCAGATCACCGGGGCCTGAACCGCTACTGGGGTTGATGTCTGCGATCATCATAGTGCCAGCTTCCGTGCCGTCGCTTTGCCACAGTTCATTGCCATAACTGCCACCCGTGGCATAAAAATAGAGGGTGCCATTTATGTTGGTCAGATCACCGGGGCCTGAACCGCTACTGGGGTTGATATCTGCGACCATCACGGTGCCGGTCAGCGTGCCATCACTCTTCCACAGTTCTTCGCCGTTGCTGCCATCATCGGCCTGAAAGTAGAGGGTGCCATTCATATCGACAAATTCCCAAGGACTCGAATCTCCACTGGGGTTGATGTCTGCGACCATCACGGTGCCCGTTATTGTGCCATCGCTCTTCCACAGTTCAATACCGTTGTTGCCGTCATCGGCCTGAAAGTAGAGGGTGCCACCCACACTAGTCAGGTACTGGGGAAATGAATCCCCACCGGGGTTGATATCCGTGATCATCACAGTGCCCGTTATCGTGCCATCGCTCTTCCACAATTCGTAGCCGTTGGCGCCATCATCGGCAGTAAAAAAAAGAGTACCATTCACATTGGTCAGGTTTTCGGGATCCGAATGAGTAATCGAGTTGATATCCTCGACCATCACCGTACCGGTCGGCGTGCCATCGCTCTTCCACAACTCGCTACCATTGCTGCCGTCATTGGCCCTGAAAAAGAGGGTGCCATTCACGTTGGTCAGATCGCTGGGGCCTGAACTGCTACTGGGGTTGATATCTGCGACCATCACGGTGCCCGTCAGCGTGCCATCGCTCTTCCATAATTCCATGCCGTTGCTGCCGTCATTGGCCCGAAAGTAGAGGGCGCCCCCCATATTTGCCAGGTAAGAGGGAGACGAACTGCCACTGGGGTTGATGTCTGAAACGATCACAGTGCCCGTCAGCGTGCCATCGCTCTTCCACAGTTCCTGGCCGTTGGCGCCATCATCGGCATTGAAAAAGAGAGTGCTATTCACATCGGTCAGATATTGAACGTTCGCCGATCCAGCACCGGGGTTGATATCTCGGACCATCACGGTACTGGCCTCTGTGCCATCGCTCTTCCATAGTTCGTAACCGTGGCTGTCGTCACTGGCATTGAAAAAGAGGGTATTGTTCACAACGGCCATGTTATGAGGATCCGAACCTGTTGCACCTGGGTAGATATCCTTGACCAGATATGGCGTCAACTGGAGACGCACCACCGAACAGGTGGCCTCGGCGCGGCCGGCATCCAGAGTACCCACAAACTCGGCTGTGTTGACAACCACATCGCCAAAGGGGTGCAGATACTCCTAATTACCAGAACCGGTGTTCTGCAAAAAAAACCGTCTAGAAATGTGGTTTATCTTGATTACTTGCGGAAATTCGCCCCAAATTCGAGAAATTCGTGCGTTTTGTCCCGCCATTGGCAGAAATTCA
>JAAEPW010001279.1 GCA_024232355.1 Chloroflexota bacterium
GGGAGACTATCCGGCAACCATCAACTTTGAGAAAGGGTGTAAATACAAGACTATGCCCCTATATGTGGGTGAAATTTCGTGACACCCCCAATATATGGAGTGTCGGTCGAAATTCATCGAAACTTTTACCGGAAACTAAAGCCCTAACCCAATTGGAGAATCAACGATGCCGCGTAAACGCAATTTCTGGTTAGCCCCCTTGGACCTTCCCCTGCTGCTATTTTTGCTCAGTGCTGTTTTTGGGTTGTGGCCTGCTTATGATCGCAGCTTGTGTTGGAATACACTGATCGCGTTGGTTGCAGGCGTTTTATTTTACGTGCTGGTCTCTCGATTGGCAGTATCCCATCACTGGTGGCGTGCCATCGCGATATTCATTGTCTCTATGAGTGCACTCTTGTCGCTATATTTTATCACCCAGTACGATCATTTCGGGTATCCTGAAAAGATAAAGATGGTTAACCGCTTGGGTGCATTCATTGGAGGGATTGTTCCATCGGTCGCTATTTGGATACCTGTAGACAACAGCGTGGCAGCATTCTTAGAAGGGGGGCTTTTTCTCGCTATTGCACTGGTGTTGGCGGAAAAGCAGTACAAGTGGCGCATTTGTGGGGGCATCGGTGTAGGTTTGATTGCGTTGGCCCTGTTGATGAGTACAGCACGAGGTGCGTGGCTGGCTGTACTGGTCGCACTGGCATTATGGTTAACTCTTTATTGGCGGCCAGCACGCGTGATCTTTGTCGTAGGCGCTCTCCTGGCACTGGGATTAGCTATTTACACGGTCGTGCAACGAGACGCTATGGTGCTGATGGATATTCCAATCATCAATCGGATATTGATCCCACTGTTTAATCGCTCGGGTCAATTTGACGTGTACCGAAACAGTTTTTATCTGATCCAGGATTTCCTGTTAACTGGAATTGGATTGGGTAAACAATTTGCAATGGAGTATCCTCTATACGCTTTACTTGTACGACACCAATTCCTTACTTGTTCGCACAATCTCTACCTAGAGGTGTGGCTGGAACAGGGGCTGCTTGGTATAGTCGCAATGTTGTGGTTAATAACCGCACTCTATCAGACTGCTAGAACAGTTGCCAAACGTGGGGCTGACTTCCTGTACCAGGGGGCCTGGCTTGGCCTTACAGCTATCTTTTTACATGGAATCATTGATGCACGACCGTACGTGGATCTGTGGTGTTGGTTCCCGTTCTTTGGACTGTTAGGATTGAACGCGGCTGTCTCCTTACGTCGGGCTTCCATAATACCTCGAGGGAAACACTGGGTGCTTCCTGCAAGTGTAGTGGGCATCTTTCTCGTTACAATCCTAGTCAGCTTTGCTCCTCTACCAGCTACGTGGCACGCCAATCAGGGTTGTGTATTGCAGGCACGTGCAGACTTGCTGGTGTCTCTGGATGACAGGCAGAAGGCCTCCCTGCGGCAGCAAGCGGTGGCTCATTATGAACGCGCAATCCAAATCGCTCCTGATAATCGGACCGCCCAGCAACGATTGGGGCTGATCTTGGTGGACGAGATGCAATTCCAGGATGCGGTCGAGCACCTGGAGGCGGCGTGGCAGTCAGATCCCAACAACACGACCACTCACAAAGCATTGGGATTGGCCTACGTGTGGGTGGGAGAGCTAGAGAAAGCACAGCCACTTCTCCAAGATGTTAAAGACATTGTCTCGGAACTCAACACCTGGGCTTGGTGGCGAGGCAATCAACAGCAGATGGAACAGTCTCTGAATGCGTATCGCATGTCACTGTTGTTAGATCCAGACCAGCCGGATGTACGGGAGAGGCTTGAGCAGCTTGAGGCCGAATTGTGAGTTGAGATAGCGTTCTTGCGGCGATAAATCGCCTACTATGAACCTGAACGAACTTGCTCAGATCAGTTGGTGTCAGGAGGATGGGCCTCCAGAGGCAGTATTACGTGAAAAGTGCTTCCTGGACATCGTTCCTCGTCATATCCCTCACTCTCAACCCAGATACGCCCACCGTGCGCTTCAATGATCCCTTTGGTGATCGAAAGTCCCAACCCTGGCCCGCCTCCCTTGAACTTGGACTCGCTGGATGAGTGATGGTCTATGCTGCCCACGCGAAAGAACTTGTCGAAAATGAGGTCTTGATCGTCTGGGGCAATTCCTACGCCGGTGTCGGATACGATCACCTCGAAACGAGTCTCGTCTAACTGCTGCGCCCGGACGGCGATGGTTCTGCCGTCCGGGGTGTACTTGATAGCGTTAGAGATCAAGTTGCCAAATATCTGAGAAAGACGCTGCAAGTCGACCACGATGGGGGGGATATCGTCTATCCCCGTCATCCCGAATTGTAAATTGCGTTGTTGGATCGACTCGTGCCACGGTTCCACTGCAAGCCGCAGGACGGCTTTTAGCGTTGTCGGTGCAAAGAATATGTCCAATTTGTCCTCTTCGATCTGTGAGAGATCGGTCATAGCACTGACAATGTTCTCTAACCGGACCGCCGCGCGACCGATGCTGCCAACGATTTCCGTGGTTTGTTTTGGAGTAAGTGCCCCTACGTTGCCCAGTTCTGTTAACAGGTCGGCGTACCCTTTAACGTGGGTCAACGGTGTCCGTAACTCGTGCGAGGTGACGGATAGGAAATCTGTCTTTTCCTGGTCCAGACGCTTTACCCGCGCCATCGCCCGGCGCAGATCCTCATTCAATTGGGTGACTTGAAAGTTGAGCGCGTGCATATTATCGAACAAGCGAGCATTTTGCAAGGCGACGGCGGTTTGGTGCGCCAGCATGGTCAGAAATGTGTGATCTCGTTCTCCAAAAGGCTCACCGCTGCGTGGGGGACCAACGGCCAGTATACCGATGAACGTAGATTGAGCAAAGATCGGCACATAGACCTCCATTCCCATCCGATCCTTTATCCACGTCTGTACTTTGGGAAGCAGGTTCTGAAACACAGTGTCTTGTACTAGGCTGCGCTGGGAGAGCGATTTTTGTTGCCCTCCCAGATGTGCGATCACGGGATCAAAGCTGCCAAAGCGGATTTCTTTCATTGAGACGCCGCCTCGCCCTTTCAATGGTCGCAGCCGCATCTCGTGCTCTTCCTCGTTCACCAGGATCAACGCACACCGCTGCACGTCCAGCACGGTGCTCACCATGTCCACGGCAACAGTTGCCAGATCTTCCAGATCGATGACGTTGGCGATAGCGATACTGTACTCGCGCAGCTTGGCATCCATATTGTAGCCGGTGTGTGGCACCAATCGCTCTGATAATCTCTCGACACGTTTTCGGAGTGGTCTGTAAACCAAAGCCAGGATTGTCGCGGCAAAGATGGCCAACCCGATAGCGGCAGGCTGCAACAGTTGGGCACGGGGTAGGGAGAACAGGGTTGTGAGCAGCAGTTGGCTTGCGATGAGCAAAACGGCAGTCAGTGCCGCCATCACGACAAAGAGAAAACTCCGGCGCAGCACGTCTCGCACGTTTGGCAACTGCCGCCGGGTGATTGCATACGTGATAGCGAGCAACCCACACAGGTGCAGCAGTAGGCCAATCGTTCCCATCACCCACGGGGTGAGCAAGACCAGCATTTGCCCCAAAATGAGCAGCACCGATGCCCACGCCCAGTACAAGGATTGGTTGCGTTGAAAGGCCCACTCTATATGCACGTACTGTCGCGCCCAGATCACGGATAGGACAATCCAGAGGATTGCCCATCCGAGACCAGATATGGCGATACTTACCCACCAAGGGATGTTGCCTGATAACCAAGCGTACACGCCAACGACGCATGTCAGCACTCCCCACACCGAACCAGCGATACTCCACTGGCGGTTGGGTTCTTTTCCAGAAAATGCGCGTTCGAGTACCCCTGACAGTCCGGCAATGACTGGGAACAGCCCACTAAAAATGGCAGTAGTTGCTCCCCCGATCATTGGAGCCGGTTCTGTCAGTGATTGCAGCGCGCCGCTCAATATCCATATTGCCGACAGACCGCCATATACCATGGTAAGACGCCGCGCCTGCTCTTTACCGCTGCCGCCTTTGCCACTGCGGCGGGACAGCCATACCAATAGCCACAGGTGACCCAAGGCCATCAAGACCCAAACTATGAGATGCAGTATCCACACGATCATTGCTACACCTTGTTTCCTACCGTTTCCAAGAAAGCGCCTTTGGCGCAACACGTAGGTGCGGTTTCCATAACTGTTGAAAAAGTGTCGGTTATGGAAAACCAACCTACATATATTGGGCTTGTGTTCGCTTCATGTCCGACATCTTGTAGGGCGCATTTCCATACGCGCCGTTTTTCTGAACCTCCGGGTTGAAAGAAAAGAGCCCTGCGGGCTGCAATCCATCCCCAGAAGGGCTTTGCTCTCTCAGCACAGAGTCTTTAGCCCCACGTAGCCGCAAAGTTAGCACCATTAGGCTTTGGCTAATTGTAAGTATAGAACCCTTGCCCCGTCTTGCGCCCCAGGTGCCCGGCGGCAACCATCCGTTTGAGCAGCGGGCAGGGACGGTATTTATCGTCTCCCAACCCCTCTTGGAGCACATTCATCACGTTGAGCACAATGTCCAGTCCGATCAAGTCGGCCAGTGTCAGTGGACCCATCGGGTGATTCATTCCCAATTTCATCACCGCGTCAATGGCCTCGACCGTTCCCACACCCTCCATCAGTGCATAGACCGCCTCATTGATCATCGGGCAGAGGATGCGGTTGGAGATAAAGCCGGGATAATCCTGGGCCTCCACGGGGGTCTTGCCTAGCGCTTCTGTCAAAGCAACCACGGCGGCCGTTGTCTCGTCAGAGGTGACCAATCCCCGAATGACCTCGACCAGCTTCATCAGTGGTACCGGGTTCATAAAGTGCATGCCGATGACCTTGTCGGGGCGATGGGTGACCGCGCCCAACTCGGTGATCGAGATGGAAGATGTATTGCTCGACAGGATGACGTCGGGCCGGGTGCAATCATCCAGTTCGGCGAATATCCGCTGCTTGATTTCCAGGCTCTCGACGACCGCTTCGATAACCAGGTCGGCGTCGGCAGCGGCGGCGACCTCTGTGGCGGTGGTGATGTTTGCCAGTGCAGCATCTCGTTGTTCGTCGGTCAGGCGACCCTTGCTGTGGAGCTTGGTCACCGATCTGTTGATCGAGGCCATCGCTCGTTCCAGTTGTTCTGCTACCACATCGATCATTGTGACCTGATATCCGGTCGCGGCACAGACCTGGACGATACCGTTTCCCATTGTGCCTGCGCCGATTACGGCAATCTTTTTGATATCCATTTAATTTATCTCCCTTTACCTACTCTAACTCTATCGCCATTGCCACGGCCTCGCCGCCACCCAGACAGAGGGTGGTCAGACCGCGCTTGAGACCCCGCTGGCGCAGCGCATAGATCAGGGTCACCAGCACGCGCGTGCCAGAGCAACCGACAGGATGCCCCAGGGCGATGGCCCCGCCATTGACGTTGACTTTGTCCCAATCCATTCCTAGATCTCGCCCATCGGCCATAGCCTGCGCGGCGAATGCCTCATTGACCTCAAATAGGTCGTAATCGTCTATAGTGGTTCCGGTCTTTTCCAACAGCTTGCGCACGGCGAAAATAGGAGCCGTGAAAATCTTGAGCGGCTCGACGCCTGCCTGGTCGTATGCCACGATGCGGGCCAGTAGTTGGATGCCCAACTCTTTTGCGCGGGCGGCGCTCATTACCACGGTAGCGGCGGCTCCATCGGTGATGCCGGGCGCATTGCCCGCGGTGACGATGCCGTTGGGCTGGAATGCGGGGCGGAGGCGAGCCAATTTTTCTACAGTGGTGTCCCGCCGGGGAACCTCGTCGGTGTCAAAGATGAGGGGGTCTTTCCTGCGCTGCGGCACGGTTACGGGAGTGATCTCGTCCACAAAGCGTCCATCATCGATGGCGGCGGTGGCCTTTATCTGGCTATTGTAGGCGTATTCGTCCAGTTCTTCCCGCGTCAGGTTGTACTCGCGGGCGATCCACTCGGCCGAGTTGCCCATATGATGGTTTTCAAAGGCGCACCACAGCCCATCGTGAACCATGGCGTCCACCACTTTGCCGTCGCCCAGGCGATAGCCAAAGCGAGCCTTGGGGAGCATGTACGGTCCGTTGTTCATACTCTCCATTCCCCCGGCGACAAAGGTATCGCCATCGCCAGCAGCGATCATTGCTGCGGCCAGCATCACTGTTTTGAGACCAGAGCCACAAATCTTGTTGATGGTGGTCGCGCCGACGGTGGCTGGCAGCCCGGATTTAATCGCCGCTTGGCGAGCGGGGGCCTGCCCTTGCCCGGCCAGCACGACGTTGCCCATCAAAACTTCGTCCACCGAGGCGGGGTCTACTCCGGCGCGCTCCACGGCGGCGCGAATGGCGACCCCTCCCAAGTCGGAAGCAGAGAGGCCCGCCAGCGTACCCTGGAACTTGCCGATAGGGGTACGGACGGCGGATACGATGACGGCTTGATTGGGATTATCAGACATTTACGTTTTCTCCTCTATATTTATCAAAAATCAACAAAAATAGGCGCAAAGCGAGCGTATTGCTCACTCGTTTACCTCTACACTCATTCGGTCGAACAACGGCCGCAGCCGCTCGTACGTTTGGTCCATCCACTCGGGGATGATGCGGGTGCAGCCGGTGGTCGTGATATAGTTGGTGTCTCCGCCCCACCGGGGAACGATGTGCAGGTGGATGTGACAGGCCACTCCCGCTCCCGCCGCCGCACCGATATTCATTCCCACATTGAATCCCTGAGGGTTGTAGGCTTCCCGCAGTACCTGCAAGCTGAGTTGAGTCAGCATCATTAATTCGATGATTGTCTCGGCCTCGACTTTTTCCAATGTCGCGGTGTGGGTGTATGGAATAACCATCAAGTGACCGTTGTTGTAGGGAAAACGATTGAGGATCACATAGCACAACTTGTTTCGATGCACAATGTGCGCCTCGACATCCTCCAACTGGGGCTTGATGCAAAAGAGACAACCGTCCGGCAGGCGCTCTTCGCCTTGGAGATATGGCATTCGCCAGGGGGTCCACAGGTGACTCATAGCCGCCCGATTGTACACCAAATTGCCGTTGGTGGCAATCTATTGACAGGGATAAATTCAAGTGGTAGAATTCGGCCTATGAACATATTTGATTCTTCCAAAATACAATCTGCTTTGACTACCCATACCTTTGGCCGTAACTTGGTGCTTTTACCTCGTACCGGATCGACCAACGACGTGGCAAAGGGCCTAGTGCCCCAAAACGCACCCGATGGCACGGTGGTGTTGGCCGACGAACAGACTGCCGGTCGGGGGCGAATGGAACGACAGTGGTTGGCTCCGCCGGGCACTTGCATTCTTTGCTCCATCCTTTTTCGCCCCGATTTGGCCCTGGCCCAAGCCCAGTGGTTGACGATGCTGTGCGCGATGGCGGCGGCTGACGCGGTGGATCAGGTGGCTGGGTTACAAGTATCTCTCAAGTGGCCCAATGACCTGATCATCAAAACCGCAAAGTGGACCAAACTGTCGGGGATTCTGACGGAAACGGGCGTAACTGGAGAACGATTGTCGTACGCCGTGGTTGGTATTGGTATGAACGTGAACGTGGCTCCGCGCGATTTGCCTTCTCTGGCTCCAGATGCCACCAGTATCCTGGCAGAGACCGGTCGAGAGGTGGATCGGACGACGTTGTTGGCAGCGCTTTTAGCGGGAGTCGAGACCCGTTACGCAAGGCTGCAAGCTGGCACAAGCCCGCACATTGAGTGGGCCGCTCGCTTGGCGACGTTGGGGCAATCGGTTGAGGCTACCACTTCCGGAGGATCGCTTGTCGGTATCGCTGAATCCGTAGATGATAATGGCGCCCTTTTGCTGCGCACGCCCGATGGTGAACTGCATCGCCTGATGGCGGGGGATGTGACACTGGCCCGTTGGTGAGGGAGTAATCATGGCAATGGCCCGGTCCAAGACCGGGCCATATTAATACCCCCGCCGCGACTCGAACGCGGGCCACCGGCTTCGGAGGCCGGTACTCTATCCATCTGAGCTACGGGGGCGCAGTGCTTTACTTATACCACACAAAGCTTCAAGACGCAAATCTACCCAATGCTCACAACTGCAACTCCATCTGAATTTCATCTCGCACCGGGATACCGGCAAAGCCGAGTTCGACCTCGCCGTGATGCTCCAATATTTTACCCAAGAGTACACCCGTGATGGTGAATCCCAACCGTTGGTAGAGCCCCAGCGCGGGCAAATCATCATTGCTCGTGGAGAGAATGACCCGTTTGGCACCCTCTGCGCGCGTCATCTCGGCCACTGCCGTGATCAGATCGCGCGCTGCACCACGGCCCTGCCATTGGGGCAAGACGTTGAGCATGACCAGATTGGTCGCGTTTTCCTCACGGGCATAACTGGCCACACCGACGATTTCCTCCTCGTCACAGGCGACGTAGGCGGGCAGTAAATCCACCTGGTAGCTGCGGCCAAACGACTCGACCTGCACCTCTCCCCAAAAATGATCGGCGAGTTTGGCGATCCAGGTCTGGTCGGTGAGCGTGGCAGGCCGGATGGTGAGTGGTGGCCGAGGAGCTTTTCCTCGTGGCCCGGTCACCTCTAGCCGGGAATGGATAGGGCATAGGCTGACACCATTGTCGTGATCACGGTAGAGGGCATTGGCATTGCAATGGGTGCACGTATTCATCTTTGCTCCTTATGGCAGGTGATGTTACAATCATTATAACTCGGCTGTGGCAGAGTCGCAACTGGCGAAATCGGTGGCGCATTCGGGAGTCAAACGGATTGAGAAAGCAGACGTTCATCAGGATTTTGCTTGCATTTGCGTTCGCGGGTGTTGTCGCAATCGGAATTGTGGCCTGGAGGATCTATTCCTACGACAGTCACTTGGAGATCGTCCATGCGGATGCGGCGATCGTTCTCGGAGCGGCGGTCTGGGATGACCAACCGTCTCCTGTGTTTCGAGAACGTATCAATCACGCGGTTGACCTTTATCACGATGGGCGCGTTCGCAAGCTCATCTTTACCGGCGGGCAAGGCGATGGGGACGAGTTGGCGGAAGCCATTGTTGCTCAAAGATATGCGGTTGAGCACGGCGTGCCCGAGGCCGATATTCTGACCGAAACCCGATCGAGAACGACAGAGCAGAATCTCTATTATGCCACCAATCAGGCGACGGTGGGCCACCATTTGACCCGATTTTTCATCGTCAGTGACCCGCTGCACATGAAGCGGGCGATGCGGATGGCACACGATATGGGGATGGATGCGTATCCATCCTCGACACCGACTACGAGGTACCAAAGCTGGGGTAGTCAGTTCTGGTTTCTGGTGCGAGAAACATATTTTTATCTCACGTACTCTCTTCGCCGTACATTCAATCTTGGCACACACTGATGACAAATGAGTAATTACGTTATTGCAACCTGGCGACTGCTCCGTTCAACTCTAGCCGACGGAGCGACCAATATGGCGGTGGACGAGGCGATCCTGCGCGCGGTCGCGGCGGGTCAATCTCCGCCCACGCTTCGTTTCTATGCCTGGGAGCCGCCCTGCCTTTCGTTGGGCCGGACGCAAAAAGCCAGCGATGTGGACCTGGATGCCCTGCGAGCCACAGGATTTGACGTGGTGCGTCGTGCCACTGGCGGTAAAGCCATCCTCCACGTGGACGAACTGACCTACAGCGTGGTCGCGCCGCAGGATGAGCCGCGTGTGCTGGGGAGCATCATTGAGAGCTACCGCCGTCTCAGCGCGGGCCTGGTGCGCGGGCTGGAACGTTTGGGCGTGCCGAACCTTGTTGCCGACCAGCGAGCGGGTAATCGTTTGCTCAAAGGTCCGGTCTGTTTTGAGGTTCCCTCTGATTACGAGATCACCGTCGGTGGACGGAAACTGGTGGGCAGTGCCCAGATGCGGTCGCAGGGCGTGGTGCTCCAGCACGGTACGCTGCCGTTGTGTGGTGACATCGCCCGCATCTGTCCGTTGTTGGTCGCGCAGCCCAACACTGATCGAGTGCGCGCCCGCGCTGCGACCATTGAGGAGGCTATGGGCCGACCCGTCCCCTGGGACGAGGCAGCCGAGGCGCTGGCGACAGGCTTTGCCGAGGCACTGAATCTACGCATGGAACCGGGCTCATTGACCAATGAGGAGCAAGCCTGGGTCAAAGAATTGCGAGCAGAAAAGTACGCTGCAAAAGAATGGACAAACCAAGTTTGACTATCCTTTCACCCGTGTTATACTGACCGCAACAAATCACACCAAGCAACCAAAGGTTGCCCGAATCACATTTCACATTATGATTATTGGTGCTTGTACCGTCGAATTACATCTCCCTAGCAACAGCTCGCTGAAAGGCAAGCGCAGCATCCTCAAGCCGATCCTGGCCCGCCTGCGCCGCGAGTTCAACCTGGCTGCCGCCGAGGTCGCTCGCAACGACGCTTGGCAATCGGCCGAGATCGCCTTTGTCACCGTGGCCAACGACCCCGGCCGCGTCCACGCCGTTCTCGAACGGGCCGTGCGTTGGATCGAGACCCATCACCCCGAAGTGCAAGTCGTGGATTGGGATATCGAGGTTTTCTAGACAATGAAACTGAATTTATCTGCACGTCCACCATTTTCTTTGTCTAGTGCTGTGAGATCGCATGGCTGGGTACAACTACTTCCCTTTGATTGGGGTGACGACACAGGTAAGCTGACGCGCATCGAGCGGCTGGACTCGGGCCAGGTGGTAGAGATGTTTGTCCGGGAGGCGGACGGCGGCGTGAGCGTCGAGGTAGATAGCCCAATGAACGAGGCCGAGCGGGACGAGGTCGCCCACAAGGTAGCGTGGATGTTGGGGCTGGAGCAGGATTTTTCTGCCTTTTATGCACTGGCTCGCCCAGAGCCGAAACTGGCGCACGTCGAAAAAGAGGCGCGGGGGCGCATTCTCCGTTCATCCACGCTCTTTGAGGATACCGTCAAAACAATCCTGACGACCAACACGGCCTGGAGCGGCACTATCCGTATGGTCAAGGCGCTGGTTTCCCAATTCGGTGCCCCGTTGTCCGTAGATTCTGCCCGCCGCGCTTTTCCTACCCCGGATCAGTTGGCCGCTACGAACGCAGAGACGCTGCGTTCAGAGACGCGACTGGGCTATCGAGCGCCCTACGTGCTGGAACTGGCTCGTTCCGTCGCCTCGGGTGACTTGGAGTTGGAGTCGCTCAGGACGGCAGACATCCCGACCGCCGAACTGTGCAAACGGTTGCTGGCGATCAAAGGGGTGGGGGAGTATGCGATGGCCAATCTGCTGATGCTGTTGGGCCGCTACGATTTCATCCCCGTGGACTCGTGGGCGCGCACTGTGGTTTCGCACGAGTGGCACAGTGGCGAGCCGGTGGGCCGCGCCGAGATCGAGGCGGCCTTTGAGCGCTGGGGTGGGTGGCAGGGACTGGTCTATTGGTTCTGGGATTGGTCGTATACGAGTGAAACGTAGCGCGCCTACTCGCGCACGCAAAAGATAACGCCCGCCAATGGCTGGTGGCGCTTTCCCTCCCGATCCGTAAACTCGACACGTATCGAACGTGGTTCGTCAAGAAAATCGTGAATGGCATGCTCCAACTGCGCAAAGTCGCGGCGCAGTTCCCACGTGCGGTCGGAAGCAGCCGCGTCGTGCAAGACGACAAAGAGCCGGTTGGCGGCGTGGAACCGTCCTTGCACCGACTGACGCTCGTACAACCAGCGGGCCAATTCCTCTGGGTGGGCCTGGGCGTAGGCGATGTCGTGGCCAAAGCCCCGGGGCAAGGGCGTTAGCTTGAGGTCAAACCCCAACGGATGTTGTTTATCCGCATCGTCCAGGTAAAAGTCCACGGTATGGTGAAAGGGGTCTGGCTCGGGACGGGTGCGGGGGTGTGCCAGGATAATGTCGAGGGCAGCCTGGTGGGTGTGAAAGTTGTACCAGCGACGGATGACGTAACTCCCAAAGTCGCGCGGCGGCAGGCCCAATTCGGCAGCCACGCGCTTGGTCTCGCGGCGCAGCGCGTCGAGGGTGCGGATGGTATAGATAAAGCGGCTGGCCCGGTCCCACGCGTCGCCCTGCACCCGGCCCCAGGGTGGCATCTGTTTGACCTTGCGCAGTTGGCGGCGCACATCGGCCTGGGTGACGGGCTTTTGAAAGACGATCACGTATTCGTGCTTGAAAATATAATAGCCACCGGCCAGCGCCCGGTAGCGCCACAGGTTGGCGTTTTTCCCCTTGCCTTTTTCATTTCCCGTGATATTTTTGACCACGATCCCTTTGGTGCGAAAACCCACCCGTTGCATTCGCTCCATACAGTAAAAGCCCAGCGGGACCAGTTCGCCTTTGGCATACTTGTCTCCGATGATGAGGACGGCAAAACGGCCCGGTTCCAGCAGGTCAAAGCCATTACGGGCAATGGTCTCGAAAAGGTCGAGGAATGTTTCCAGGTCGGAAGCGTTAGAGAGGTCGGCACTGTTGTCGGAGAATGAGATGATGTCGTGATAGGGTGGATGGAGCACCAGTAATTGCGCGTGATCGGCTTTCATCTCGCTCAATACTTTCTGCACGCGGGTGACGGTTTCTGCAGCGGTCGAGTCGCCGTGCAGCAGATGGATGCGATCGTCCAGCAGGTCAGATGCTATCTTGGCCTGCACAGCTTCCACCAGGTCGGGTTTCAATTCGACGCCGACCAGTCTGCGATTCAGCCGCACCGCCTCAATGGCCGAGGTCCCTGCACCGAGGAAAAGGTCGAGGACGACGTCATCCTCTTTTGTGTAGCGCAGGTATGCTTGGGTGGCGATCTGTGGGACAAAATTGCCGTGATAGTCGAGCCGGTGACCGCCGGTCCGGTCGCGGGATTCGATCTCCCACAGGGAATTGGTCCAGACGTGATCATATTCCCGCCAGTTGTTGAGGTCAATGTCGGAATAGGGTGTGGTTTTGGGGCGTTTTTTGGTTTCGTTTGTCATCTTTACTCTCCGGTGGAGGATGTGTTGCGCCCACATTATCTCACAGACCAGACAATTATAAAAGCAGGCCCGGCGCTAGGTCGCCGGGCCTGTGGTGTCAAAGATTAGGTTGAACTCGCGTTAGGGTGTGGACACCTCGATGTGGAGTGTGTCTGTTCTTCCATCCGACGGGTTGAGGTCGAATGGCGTATTGCAGACAGGCAAACCATCTTGGATCACATTCACCAGTCCACTGCCCGCGCTTGTCACCCAGACTTGGTTCGTATCCGGGTCGAGGGCGATCCCGTCCAGGGGGTAGCTGGCAATGTCCAGCGGGACCGGCGTGCCCAGCGTCGGCCAACCGTTGGGGATGAGCAAGAATTGATTTTGCCCGCCATCCTCACTGGATGTGGTGAGAAACAGGTGTCCTTCTGCCCCCACGTTCGGATTGATGCTGATGACACGCAGTGGCACGGTGTCTCCATTGCCGCGCCGGATTTTCATACTGCCGATCTGTTGGTCCGTTGCGCCGTCAATGATGGTGATGCGCCCCTCGGCAATGGCCGCTGCATAGACCAAGTTGCGGGTGGTATCCACGGTGACGGCGTAGGGATCGAGCAGCGCGGTGAGAATGGTGCGGTGATTGTTCGTCGCGCCATCGATCACGGTGACCCCGGCATTGGACCGGTGGTTGGCCACATAGATCTTGTTGCTGACAGAGTTGACGGCGATGTGTGCGGGTTCACTGACCCCAGTCAGCGTGTCCAAGTAGGCAAAAGACTGAGCGTCATACGCGTTCACAAAGCCACCCCAATAGTTGCTGATATAGACTTGATTGTTGGTCGGATTGTAAGCCACGCTGTGCGGCCCGTCATTGGACGATATGTTGCCGATCACGCCAAAGGTGCTGCCATCATACACGGTGACTTGGTCCGTGTCCATATATGTGACCCATATATAGTTATGGTCGGGGTCGTAGGCAATGCCATGGGCCGCGACCGGCGACGAAATCTCGGCGGTGGCGACCAGGTTGACGGTGTCTATCACGGTGACACCGTTGGCGTGGGCGACAAAGGCTCGATCGTTGGCCGTGTCCAACGTTACTCCGTGCGGCATGGGGCCGGTGGGGATCTCGGTGACCAACTGTGGCGCACAGAAGGGTATTGGATGTTGGCGCAGCACGATGGGCAGATATGCAAGGAAAGGTTCCGCTTCCACTGTTAGCGTCTGGATATCGGGGTCGCAATTGTTGTAGACGGTCAGGGTCACGGTGTATACGTCAAACATTGCGTAGAGTTTGCTGATGGTCGTTAGCCCGACACCGGTCACCGGCGGTGTGCCATCGCCAAAATCCCACGTGTAGGTGATGGGCATACTTCCTGTGACGGTGGCCGTAAAGTACATCACCTGACCGATTTTCACCGGACTGTTAGAGATCAGGCTGGTGATGACGGCCGGTACACAGGCCGTGGTCGTCAGCACGCTGCTATCGCTAAAGCTGGTGCTCAACACTGAAGTCGCAGTGACGCTGGCAAAGCTCTGCTGGTCGGTGGTGGCGGTGAGCGGAATGGAAACCGCCACGGTCACTGGTGCTGTTCCACCCGGCGGGACGATGGGCGTCAGCATCGGTGCTACGACGGTGGTCCACAGTTCCCCGGCGATGCTCCATGTCAGGTCAAAGCTGTCAAAGGCATTGCCAGTGTTGGTCAGAGTCAGTGGGTAGGTGGCCGTGGTGCCGACCGCCCTTCTCTGGGCAGCGGTTGGTGGACTCAAGTCTACGCCGACGATCAGGGCGTCGTCGTTGACGATGATCAACGTGGCGGGGTTGGGTGTGCCGAGCGCAGCGTTGACCGGGCCGCTCAGGGTCAGTGTGACAGTCTCGCCTGGATCGTACAGCAGGTCGTCGGTGATCGGTACGGTGAAACTCGTGTTGGTTATCCCGGGCACCAGGGTCAGTGTGCCACTGACGCCCGTATAGTCGCTGCCCGCGGTGGCCGTACCGTCGCTGGTGGCATAGTCGACCGTCGCGGTGACGCCGGAAGCCCAGCTCAACGTCACACTGATGACGGCCAGACCGTCAGTCTCGTTTACATCAAAGTTCCCGCTGCTGAAAGCGACGTCGGGCGGCGGCTCGTCGTTGAGGATGGTCAACGTGGCTGGGTTGGGCACGCCGAGTGTGACACTGATCGGATTGCTCAGGGCCAACCCTACTGTCTCGTCCAACTCGAAAATCGCGTCGTCGGTGATCGTCACCGCAAAGGTCAGCACTGTCTGGCCGGGAGCAAAAGTCAGTGTGCCACTGGTCGTGCCATAGTCGCTGCCCGCGGTGGCCGTGCCGCCACTGGTGTTATAGTCTGTCGTGGCCGTCAGGCTGGAGGCGGCGCTCAAGGTAACGGTGACGATGGCCGGGCCGCCGTTCTCGGTCACGCTGTAGCTCCCGCTGCTAAAGGCGATGCCGGGCAGTGGGTCGTCGTCGAGTATGGTCAATGTGGCGGTGGTGGGCGTGCCGAGCGTGGTGCTGACCGGGTTGCTCAGAGTCAACGCCACCGTCTCGTCCAACTCGAAAAATGCGTCGTCGGTGATCGTCACGGTGAATGCGAGCGCCGTTTGACCGGGCGCAAAGGTCAGCGTGCCGTTGGCAGTGCCATAGTCAATGCCCGCTGTGGCTGTGCCGTTACCAGTGACATAGTCTATCGTGGTGACGACGCCGGAGGCAGCACTCAAGGTGACGGTGATGATAGCTGGGCCGCTGTTCTCGGTTACGCTGTAGCTCCCACTGCTAAAGGCGACGCCGGGTTGTGGATCGTTGTCAAGAATGGTCAATGTGGTGGTGGTGGGCGCGCCGAGTGTGACACTGGCCGGGTTACTCAGGGTCAAGGCTACCGTCTCGTTCAACTCGAAGAGCGCGTCGTCGGTGATCGCCACAGTAAAGGTCAGCGTCGTCTGGCCGGGAGCAAAGAGCAGCGTGCCGCTGGATGTGCCATAATCGCTGCCCGCCAACGCCGTGCCGCTGCCTGTGGCATAATCCACCGAGGCGGGGGCTCCAGAAGCGACGCTCAACGTCACACTGATGACGGCCATACCGCCGCCTTCGTCCACGCTGTAGGTCCCGCTGCTGAAAGCGACGTCGGGCGGCAGGTCATCGTCGAGGATGGTCAACGTGGCGGTCATGGGCGTGCCCAGCGTGGTGCTGACCGGGTTGCTCAGGGTCAACACCACCGTCTCGTCCAACTCGAAGAGAGTGTCGTTCGTGATTGCTACGGTGAATGTTCGCACTGTCTGGCCGGGCACAAAGGTCAAGGTACCACTAGTAGGGCCATAGTCGCTGCCTGCCAGCGCGGTGCCATCGCCGGTGCTATAGTCTATCCTGGCCGTAAAGCTAACGGCGGCGCTCAAGGTGATGGTGACGACAGCCGGGTCGCCAGCCTCGGCCACGCTATAGCTCCCACTGCTGAACTGTACCCGCAGTGTTTCGTCGTCCACGATAGTCAACGTGGCGACGGCGGGCGCACCGAGCGTAGCACTGACTGGGTTGCTCAAGGTCAGGGCTACCGTCTCGTCTAACTCGGAGAGTGTGTCGTCGGTGATCGCTACGGTAAAGGTGAGGGTTGTCTGGCCGGGGGCAAATACCAGCGTGCTACTGGCGGGACTATAGTCGCTGCCCGCCAGGGCCGTGCCGTCGCCGGTGGTATAGTCTACCGCGGCGGTGATGGTGGATGCAGCGCTCAAGGTGACGGTGATGGTGGCTGGGCCGCCATCCTCGTCCACACTGTAGCTCCCATTGCTAAAGGTGACGTCGGGCACTGGATCGTCATTGAGGATGGTCAATATGGCGACGGCAGGCGTGCCGAGCGTGGCACTGACCGGGTTGCTCAAGGTCAACACCACTGTCTCGTTCAGTTCAAAGAACGCGTCGTCCATAATAGTTACCGTAAAGGTCAGCACTGTCTGGCCGGGCACAAAGGTCAGTGTGCCGTTGGCCGTGCCATAGTCACTGCCTGCCAGTGCAGTGCCGTCGCCGGTGGCATAGTCTACCGTGGCGGTGATGCTGGGTAGAACGTTCAAGGTGACAGTGATGGTAGCCGGGCCGCCGTTCTCATTCACGCTGTAGGTCGCGCTGCTGAATTGCACCTGCGGCGCTTCGTCGTCCACGATGGTCAAGGTGGCGGTGCTCGGTGCCCCCAGCGTGGCGCTGACCGGGTTGCTCAGAGTCAACGCGACGGTCTCGCTCGGTTCAAAGAGCAAGTCGTCGGTGATAGGAACGGTGAACGTCGTCTCTGTCAGGAAAGGCGCAAAGGTGAGCGTGCCGCCAGCGCTGGCGTAATCGCTGCCTGCCAACGCCGTTCCGTCGCCGGTGACATAGTCTACCGTGGTGGTGACGCCAGAGACAGCGCTCAGGGTGACGGTGATGATGGCTGGGCCGCTTGGCTCGTCTACACTGTAGGTGGCGCTGCTAAAGACGACGTTGGGCTGCGGGTCATTGTCAAGGATGGTCAATGTGGCGGCGGCGGGTGCGCCCAGTGTGGCGCTGACGGGGCTGCTCAGGGTCAATGCGACCGTCTCGGCCATTTCGAGGAGCGCGTCGTCGGTGATGGTCACCGTAAAGGTCAGCGCCGTCTGACCCGGCGCAAAGATGAGGGTGCCATTGGTTGCACCATAATCACTACTTGCCAGTGCTGTGCCATCGCCAGTGGTGTAGTTCACCGATACCGGCTGCCAAGATAAGCCGTTCAGTGTGACGGTGATGGTGGCTGATCCCGCTCCCTCGTTCACCACGTAGGCGGCACTATCGAACTGCACGGTCGGCGCGTCGTTGTCAAGGATGGTTAACGTGGCGGTGGAGGGAGTGCCCAAGTTGGCGTTGGGACTGGTGGCGGTGAGGGTCAGGTTCACCGTTTCAGCTGGTTCGTCCAAGCCGTCGTCCACGATGGGCACATTGAATGTTTCGGTGTTGCTGCCGGGGGCAAAGGTGAGCGTGCCGTTAGCAGTGGTATAGTCGGCAGGGGCAATGGCGGTGCCGTTGCCGGTGGTATAGGCTACCGTTACCGGCTGGGTAGACGTGACGTTGAGGGTCACGGTGATGGCGGCTGATCCTGCACCTTCATCCACGTTGTAGGCTGGGCTGCTGAACGTCACGGATACCACGTCGTTGTCGAGAATGGTGAGGGTGGCGGCGGAGGGGATGCCCAGGTTGGCGTTGGGGCTGGTGGCGGCCAGAGTCAGTGCCATCGTCTCATCGAGTTCATCGATGGCGTCGTCCACGATGATTACTGAGAAGGTCTGGGTGTCACTGCCCGGCAAAAAGGTCCGCGTACCGCTGCTGGTGGCATAGTCACCTGGAGCGATGGCAGTACCATCTCCGGAGGTGTACGATACCGTGATCCACTGGGTGGACGTGGTGTTTAGCGTAATTGTGACAAAAGCCAGGCCCACGCCCTCGTCTACGCTGTACGTTGGACTGCTGAATGTCGCCGTCACCGCGTCGTTGTCGAGGATGGTGAGGGTAGCAGTGGGAGGGATGCCCAAGTTGGCATTGGGGCTGGTAGCGGTCAGGGTGAGAGCCACTGTCTCGTCCAGTTCGTTAAAGAGATCGTCTATGATGGGCACGTTAAAGGTCTCGGTGTCGTCGCCAGGAACAAAGGTCAGTGTGCCACCGACAGCGCCATAGTCGTCGGAAGCAATAGCGGTTCCGTCGCCGGAGGTGTAGGCCGCGGTGACCGGTTGCGTGGACGTAATGTTGAGCACAACGGCGATGGTGGCTGATCCTGCACCCTCATCCATGTTGTAGGTTACGCTGTCAAAGGCCACTGCCACTATGTCGTTATCCACGATAGTCAGTGTGGCGGCAGAAGGTGTGCCCAGGCCAGCATTGGGGCTGGTGGCGGTGAGGGTGAGGGCCACGGTCTCGTCCAGTTCGTTGAAATTGTCGTCTACGATGGACACGGTGAATGTCTCACTGTTGGTGCCGGGGGCAAAGGTGAGCGTGCCGTTGGTGACGGCATAGTCGGCGGGAGCGGTGGCGGTGCCGTCGCCGGTGGTGTAGGCTACGGTGACCGGCTGGGTGGACGTGATGTTGAGCGAAACGGTGATGGTAGCTGATCCCGCACCCTCGCTTGCATTGAAAGTCATGCTGCTGAATGTCGCTGTCACCAAGTCGTTGTCGAGGATGGTGAGGGTGGCGGCGGAGGGTGTGCCCAAGTTAGCGTTGGGGCTGGTGGCAGTCAAGGCGAGGTTTACCGTCTCGTTTAGTTCGTTAAAGAGGTCGTCTACGATGGGTACGTTAAAGGTCTCGCTGTTGCTGCCGGGCGAAAAGGTGAGTGCATTATTGACGGCAGCATAGTCGGCGGGGGCGATGGCGGTGCCGTCATTGGTGGTATAGGCCACGATGACTGGTTGGGTGGACGTGACGTTGAGCACGACAGTGATAGCAGTGGAACCTGCGCCCTCGTCCGTGCTGTAGGTTGTGCTGCTAAAGGTGGCTGTTACCATATCGTTGTCGAGAATGGTCAAGATGGCAGCGGAGGGAGTACCCAAGTTGGCGTTGGGACTGGTAGCGGTCAGGGCGAGGTCTAGGGTCTCGTCCGGTTCATTGAAGAGATCGTCCACGATGGGCACATTAAAGGTCTCGCTGTTGCTGCCTGGCAAAAATGTGAGCGTGCCGTTGGCGGTGGTATAGTCGGCGGGAGCGGTGGCGGTGCCATCGGCGGAGGCGTAGACCACGACGACCGGTTGGGCAGATGTGATGTTGAGCGAAACGGTGATAGTAGCTGCGCCTACGCCCTCATCCGCGTTGTAGGTTGCACTGTTGAATGTTGCTGTCACTATGTCATTGTCGAGAATGGTGAGGGTGGCAGCGGAAAGAGTACCCAAATTGGCGTTGGGGCTGGTGGCGGTCAGGGTGAGGTCTACTGTCTCGTCTAGTTCGTTAAAGAGATCGTCCACGATGGACACGTTAAAGGTTTCAGTGTCGCTGCCTGGTAGGAAAGTGAGCGTGCCGTTGGCAGCGCCATAGTCGGCGGGAGCGGTAGCAGTGCCATCGGTGGAGGTGTATGCTACAGTAACCGGCTGAGTGGACGTGATGTTGAGCAAAACGGCGATGGTAGCTGATCCTGCATCCTCATCTACGTTGTAGGTTGCGCTGCTGAAAGTCGCTGTCACCAGATCGTTGTCGAGAATGGTGAGGGTGGCGGCAGAGGGGATGCCCAGGTTGGCGTTGGGGCTGGTGGCGGTCAGGGTGAGACCTACTGTTTCATCCAGTTCGTTGAAGAGATCGTCCACGATGGACACGGTGAATGTCTCGGTGTTGTCGCCAGGAACCAAGGTGAGTGTACCGCCGACAGCGCCATAGTCGGCGGGGGCAATGGCGGTACCGTCGGCGGAGGTGTAGGCTACAGTGACCGGTTGAGTGGACGTGATGTTGAGTACGACTGAGATAGTGGCTGAACCTGCGCCTTCGTCCTCGTTATAGGTGGCACTGCTGAATGTCACCGTCACCGCGTCGTTGTCGAGGATAGTGAGGGTGGCGGCGGATGGATTGCCCAAGTTGGCATTGGGACTGGCAGCAATCAGGGTAAGACCTACCGTCTCGTCCAGTTCGTTAAAGAGGTCATCCACGATGGACACAGTGAATGTCTCGGTGTCGTCACTGGGAACAAAAGTGAGTGTACCACTGGCAGCACCATAGTCGGCAGGAGCGGTGGCAGTGCCATCGGTGGAGGTATAGGCCACGGTGACCGGTTGAGTGGACGTGATGTTGAGCGAAACGGTGATGATGGTCGAGCCTACGCCCTCGTCTGCGTTGTAGATGGCGCTGCTGAATGTCGCCGTCACGGTGTCGTTGTCGAGGATGGTGAGGGTGGCGGCAGAAGGGGTGCCTAGATTGGCGTTGGGACTGGTGCCAGTGAGAGTAAGGTCCACTGTCTCGTCTGGTTCGTTAAAGCCATCATCCGCGATGGACACAGTGAATGTCTCAATGTCATCACTAGGGACAAAGGTCAGTGTGCCGCCGACAGCGCCATAGTCGGCGGGAGCGGTGGCGGTACCGTCGGCGGAGGTATAGGCCACGGTGACCGGCTGGGTGGACGTGATGTTGAGCGCGACGGTGATGGTGGCTGATCCCGCGCCTTCGTCCGTGCTGTAGGTTGCACTGCTGAATGTGGCTGTCACCAAATCGTTGTCGAGAATGGTGAGGGTGGCGGCAGAGGGAGTGCCCAGGTTGGCATTGGGACTGGTGCTGATGAGAGTGAGGTCTACCGTCTCGTCGAGTTCATTAAAGCTGTCGTCCACGATGAATACGTTAAAGGTCTCGGTGTTGCTGCCGGGGGCAAAGGCAAGTGTGCCATTGGCAATGGCATAGTCGGCGGGAGCGGTGGCGGTACCGTCGGTGGTGGTGTAGGTCACGGTGACCAGCTGGGTGGATGTGGTATTGAGCGTGACGGTGATGGTGGTCGCACCTACGTCTTCGTCCGCGCTGTAGGTCGCGCTGCTAAATGTTGCCGTCACCGCGTCGTTGTCGAGGATAGTGAGGGTGGCGGGGTTGGTACCAGTGATGATCGTATTGATGGGATTTGTGAGGCTCAGGATGACGGTCTCGTCCAGTTCGTTGAAAACGTCATCCAGTATGGACACCAAGAAAGTCTCCTGGGTGCTGCCTGGCAAAAAGGTCAGGGTGCTCGGACTGGCGAGGTAGTCCGAGCCTGTCGTCGCCGTACCGTCACTGGTCGCATAGTCTACCCAGATCGTTTGCCACGACGTGATGTTCAGGGTGGCGGTGATGGTGGCTGAACCGGCATCCTCGTTCACGTTGTACGCCGCACTGCTGAATGCCACCTGCGGCACGTCGTCGTCCACGATGGTCAACGTGACAGGGTTGGTGCCGGTGATGGTGGCACTGACGGGATTGGAGAGGAGCAACCAGACCGTTTCATCCGGCTCATCTATCAGGTCATTGGTGATGGGTACGGCAAAGGTCATACTGGTCACACCGGGGGCAAAAGTCAGTGTGCTTGGGGCGACAGTGGTGTAATCACTGCCCGCCGTGGCCGTGCCGCCGGCGATGGTGGCATAGTCTACGGTAGCCGTCACTATTGGCGCGATGTTCATAGTTGCAGTGATAATGGCCGGGCCAGTGTTCTCGTTCACCGCAAAGTTGCTGGTCTCGAATTGCACGCGAGGCAGCGGGTTCACGATTACCGTGCCGGTCGCCGTATAGATGCCGGCGCAATCCCCGGTGGCCGTCAAGGTCACGGTGTAAGAGATGGGTGCGCTGCCAGTGTTGCTAAAGGTGTGACTGGGATTGGCAGCAGTCGTGATGGGCGAGCCGTCGCCAAAGTTCCACTGGTAACCGGTCGCTCCAAGAGATGTGTTGTTAAAGGCAACAGACTGGCCGCTAAAGATGGTCGCACTGACCGGCGTAAAGCTGGCCACCGTACCAATCAGGCTCCCCGATGACGACCAACTGCTCTGGTTGAGCACGATTCCGGGGCTGGTGATAGTATAAGTGTTGGTCAAATAGCTGCCGTTGGGCAGCGTGGCGGGCACAGAGACGGCAAAGGTGCGGGTGAGCGTGTTCGCGCCATCAGCATAGAGCGCCACGCCACTGATGGACCAGGTGATGACCTGCCCAGCCGTGGTTGCGTCGGCAGAGAGCGTGCTGGGATAGATGGAGAGGGGGTTGGTGATGATGCCGGTGACGGTAAAAGGCATAGTGGCGTCCGCCCCACCCGGGTTCGAGATGCCGATGGTATAGGTCAGACGTTGGCCAGGGCAGATGGCGTTGGATGGGCTGGCCCAGCTTTCAGACAGACTAAAGTCGGGAGCGCGAATGGTGGTAGTATAGGTGTGGGTGTCAAAGTATGGATTGCCGTTGTACAAAAAGAGCGTTTGGGTGTCGGTGACGACGGTTCCATCCCGCACCGGCTGAAATAGTTCTAGTTGATATTGTCCCACATAGCTGGATCCAATGGCAAGAGGGCCACTGACGTTCCAAAAGCGTATTTGTGTGCCGTTCCCTCCCTGGTACCACCAGATGCCGCCGCCTATCGTGCTGCCGTTGCTTCCATCCCAGTTGGGAACTCCCGAGGGCAACGTGGGCGTAATGAGTAGATCCATAGCAGCGACAGGACCGCCCGTCGCGTTGTTGATGTTTATCTGGTATGGGATTTCGATACTGACCTGGTTGTTGCCGGTATCCCAATTTTGGTAAACGGTCGCTGAATAGTTCTTGGTGATGGTAATAAAACCTCCAGGAACTAGGGCAGCGTGAGCCAATGGAACGGGACCAATCAGAGCATCCACGGGAGCCATGATCTCTTGAACGATAGGCGCAAGGATATTGTTTGCAGGGTAAGGTGCTCGTTCCACCAACGAGGTAACCGCCTGGATGGGAACAGGTAGACCAAAGGGGATCAATTGCAGGATGAAGGCCAATGCTGAGGACAGGGAAAAGAGACGGTAGAGTCGTCGATTTCTTTTCCTAGTTTTCTTGTTTTTGGATTCGTTAAAAGTCTTCATTGGAGTATCCTCCGTTTCTTGCCTAATTGGATCAAGAAAAAGGCCAAGATCGTGCCGATAACAATTGTCCCAATTAACAGCGTTGCCAGGCCAAGAGATGATCTGACAGGGGATTGGGTAAAAGTGTTTGTAGGAGATGTTTTGGGTGTGGCGGTGGGGGTGTTATCCGTCGAGCTTTCCAAGGGCGTGGTCAAAGGGGCGAGCGTGGGTACAGGTGTAGGGGGTGGTAGAGTTGCCCAAACGGGCAGTATTACTTGGGTCGTCACCGCCTCGCCAGTCATCGTATCCCAACCTTCGATCGTGACGCGACAGCCCGGACCGATGATGGGATCGGCGTTGTTTGGCTTTGTTAATACCACAAAGTGCAAGTGCGTTACTTGGCCTGGGGTTAGAGGGCCAACGAGTCTCCACGCGATTTCGCCTTGCTCGCCCGTTTGCGGCGTTTGCATCCACCAATCATCTCCTGGCACGCTGGTCATCACAAAGGTGGTTTGAGGGGGGACTATGTCTGTTACTGTCACTCCGGTCAATGGACTGTCGCCGGTGTGAGTGATGGTCAGTTGATAGGTGATTTCCTCTCCTGCGGGCACGGGATCAGGAGAAAAGTGCTTGGCAATGGCGAGCGGGGGATTGTCGGTCGGTTGCTGTGCCCAAACGGCTGCTGTTCCAACTAGCCATAGCGCCATTACAACAGTCCACCATCTTGTAAAGTGAGATTTCAACTTTTTTATTCTCCTTGAATGCATAGCTAAAACTACCATCTGGCAAAGTGATAGATGGTATAGCTCATTATACCAATGAACAGGTTTTCAGATGGTTACAGTTTGGTTACACGTGGTTTCAATCGTTGGGGATTTTTAGCCACGAATTGCGCGAGTTTTTACGAGATTTGTTCTCTACATTCGTGATAATTCGTGCAATTCGTGGCAGAAGGAAAGAGTGTCCGGCAAAGTAGACGTTACATCTCTGCCTTGGTCAGAATTTCATCCAGGATGTCGGCCCCGGTGCGCCCGGTACTCTCGCTCACGGCCACCGACAGGTCGCGGCGAAAGCTGTTGGACAGGTCATCCCGTGTGGCGTATAGGGTGAGGGCCAGCGCGCGAACGCCGTTGCCGATGGCGTAGCGGGGTTCGAGTCGATTCAAATCTTCAAAAAAGAAGGTGCAACTAGAGTACATGCGCTGCCGGTAGAACTGAGCCTCGAGCAGTCCTAGTAATCGATGGGTCTCTCGGTTGCCGAGGTGCCCCAGGTCATGTTCTGCCAGAAAAGTTACCCCGTCCATCTGGCCCAGTACTACGGCGATATAGTCGTCCCGCAACGGCCAGGCGTCTATATCCAGATGCCGGGACTCGCACAGATAGACCTGATCCAGATCGCTGGCCAGGTTGTCCATTGCCCGCCGCAGCGCCCCTTTCCAGCGACTGTCGCCGGGGGTGCAGCCGCAGCCGATGGCCCAACGATCCAGCCTGTGAGCGCAACTCCAGGCCGAGTTCTCGATCACTTCCAACTCGGCTTGAGGCGGGTGCTGGCGCAGATATAGCCCCAAGGTGGTCAGCTCATAGTTGTGGCTGTCCCCCGCTTCCAGGATGCGACTCAGCACCTGCGCGCCCTGGCGATGGTGATGACCAAAGGTCTCTCCGTCGGTGGCGATGAGCAATAACTTGTCCCGGTTGCACCGCCAACCGATCTGGTCTCGCAGCCAATCATCCACGTGAGCCGGGTCTGGCATGCCGAAAGAGAGCGTGTTGCCCAGGTGCCGGTCGCGCACAAAGACGGCGATTTCTCCACCGCTGGGCAGCTGCACCCGGTACGGGCCTGCCCCCGCGCTCAGATCACCGCGCACTTGCTCGTCGGACAGAATGGTAAACCAAATTCCCTCCGCCGCCAGAATTTCCAGCGTCTCGTAATCCACCGCCATCTCTGGCAGCCATATTCCTTCTGGTTGGTGGCCAAAACGGTGCTCGAAACTGGCGATGCCCCAGCGAACCTGGCAGATTTTGTCGCGGCGGCGAGCCAGCGGCAGGATGGTGTGATGCACCGTCTGGGCCAGCCCGTTGCTGACACCGTGAGTCTGCCAATAGCTTTGCTCAGCGTCGACGATGCGCTCGTAGGTGGCGTGGTCGTGCTCGTCTAGCCAACGGGCCAGCGTACCGCCCAGGTTAAAGCTGATGCGCTCCCAGTTGCCCGCTTGAACATTGGGCGCATAACACTCGGCAGTGATGCGCTCGTTCCAGTTGGCATAAGGGGCAGCGTTTGGCTCCCTTGGAATATGTCCCGTGAAAGGGTCTATCCGAGGAGGTTGGTAAAAGTGACCGTGGATACAGAGATAACAGTTAGACATAATAGTTCCTATTGTGAAGTGTGATTGTCACATATTGCGAAAAATGATACGTTTATTACACAGAGTTGCACAGAGGAGTCTCAGAGAGTCTCAGAGTACTTTTCTTATTGTTATGCAGAGTGGAATTACATTATAAAGCGACGGATACCGTCCTTGAGCAGTTTGACGTTGAAATTGAGCAGCAAGCTAATCTTGCATCCAGAAAACTTTAGATAAGAGAGTACCTGAGCCTCGTGAACTGAGATAATTCGCTCAACGGCTTTGAGTTCTACGACCACTTTTTTCTCCACGAGCAAATCAATGCGGTATCCTTGATCCAGGTGGATGTCCTTGTAGATCAAAGGAAGCGCTTTTTGTCGTTCAAAGCTCAATCCAAGCTGCCGTAATTCATAAGCCAAGCAAGTTTCATAGGCTGTTTCCAGCAATCCAGGCCCCAAATGGCGGTGTACTTCAATGGCTGAACCGATGATCTACTTTGTTAACTCGTTCAACTCGGCAAGATTGCTCACAGTGTTTCTCTTCTCCTTTTCTCTCTGTGCATCTCTGTGTCTACTCTGCGTGACTCTGTGTCTACTCTTTCAAATTTCAGTCCCCGTACCGCCCCACAATGGCGATGGCGCTCACGTTCATATATGGCATCCCGCCCAAGTTGTGGGTCAGGCCGTAGCGGGGATCCGATATCTGGCGCTCTCCGGCCCGGCCCTGGAGTTGGAGATACATCTCGTACAGCATCCGCAGTCCCGATGCGCCGATGGGGTGCCCAAAGCACTTTAACCCGCCGTCGGGTTGGCACGGGATCTCGCCGTCCAGGTCGTAGAACCCGTCGAGAACGTCTTTGGGGGCCTGGCCTCGCTCGGAGATATGCAGGTCTTCCATCGTGACCAGTTCAGTGATGGAAAAACAGTCGTGTACCTCCATCATGCTGATCTCTTCGCGGGGGTTGGTGATGCCCGCTTCTTCATAAGCCTTGGTGCTGCACGTGGATGTGGTGATAAAGTGATCGCCGTCCCAATCGTTATAGCCCATCTCCTCGCCGCTGCTGAGGGCCAACTGGAGCGCCTTGACGCTGACCAAATCCTTCTTGCCCAGCCCCTGGGCGATTTCGGGCGTGGTGACGATGGCGCAGGCCGCGCCGTCGCTGACACCGCAGCAGTCGAACAGTCCCAAGGGGTAGGCGATGGTGGGAGAGGCCAGCACCTGGTCGATGGTGACCGCTTTGCGCAGGTGGGCCTTGGGGTTGAGGATGGCGTTGGCGTGGCTCTTGGCGGAGACGTGGGCCATCGCCCGCTTGAGATCGTCCGTGGAGATGTCGTGCTTGGCGGCGTAGGCGGTGGCCAATTGGGCAAAGGCCCCTGGCGCGGTCACGTTGGGCATCGTCTGCCACATCAGCGTACCGGCGTCAGAGCCCCAGTTGGGCAGGCCCCCATAGCCGATGTCTTTGAGCTTTTCCACGCCCAAGGCTAGAGCGATGTCGTACGCGCCCGATGCCACGGCATAGCATGCCCCGCGAAACGCCTCGGTCCCGGTGGCGCAAAAGTTCTCGACGCGGGTGACCGGTATCTGGGGCAATCGCAGGGTCAGCGAGAGCGGCAGCGCGCTCTTGCCGACGCTGACGTTCTCAAAGCATGTGCCCAGCCACGCGGCCTGGATCTCTTTTCGATCAATCCCGGCATCCCCAATCGCTTCCTCGAACGCCTCGACCATCAACTCTTCGGATCCCATGTCCCAACGCTCGCCAAATTTTGTGCATCCCATGCCAAGGATGGCGACTTTGTCTCGAATTCCTGTAGCCATAATTCCTTCCTCCTAGAACTTGAACAGCTTTTCGACGAGCTGCGATTTCATCAAATCGCCCTCGATCTTGAGCTTGCCGGTGGTGAACGCTTGCATCGCGGGCAGCTTGCCGCCGATCAGCGCCAGAAAATCCTCATCCGCCATCTTGAGCGTGGTGGTGGGTTTACTGTGCGCGCCCACTTTCACCGTGCAGGCGTTGTCCTTGACGATGACGTGCCAGTCGCCGCTATCAGAGCCAGAGATGGTGAACTGGAACACGACGTCCACACCGCCCGCCGCGTCCGCCTGGAAGAACTCGGGCATCCGCTCAAACACCGCCTGGACCCCCTCGCCCTGTCCCCCGCTCTCTGTTTCTCCCTGTCCCTCTGTCTCCTTGCTCCCCTGTCCCATCAACATGTCCATCAAGAAAGCGTTGGCGTCCTGGTACCCCCTGCCGCCCTCAAGGCTGTCGATCTTGCCCCAGTTGCGGTGGATTTCCTCCACAGAGGGTGCTTGTTGGCCGTCGCCGACCATTACGACAGGGGCCGAGACCACCGCCGCCCGGTTAAAGAACCCGCCACCGGCGTTCACGATTTGGCCGGTCTCGGCGCACGATTCCGAACAGAGGTGGAGCACCAGTGGTGCGACGAACTCGGGCTTGAGCTTGTCCGACATGCCGGGCGGCATGACGTCTTCCGTCAGCCGAGTGGTGGCCAGGGGAGCCACGGTGTTGACCTTGATGTCGTACTTGGCTCCCTCCAACTTGAGGGTGTTCATCATCCCCACCAGCGCCATCTTGGCCGCGCTATAGTTGGTCTGACCGAAATTGCCGAACAACCCTGCTGCCGAGGTGGTCATCACAATGCGACCGTAACCGTTCTCCCGCATGGCACGGAGGACCGGGCCGGTGACGTTGAAGGCTCCTTGCAGGTGCACGTTAAGCACGCTGTTCCACAGGTCCGGCGTCATCTTGGCAAAGGACTTGTCGCGCAGGATGCCGGCGTTGTTGATCAGAATATCTACCTTGCCAAAGTGCTCCAGTGCAGTCTGGACAATACCCTCTCCGCCTTCCAGCGTGGCGACCGAATCATAGTTGGCGACCGCCTCACCACCCGCCTCGACGATCTCCTGGACAACCGTGTCGGCAGGTTTGGCAGAACCTTTCCCCGTGCCGTCGCGCGCGCCGCCCAAGTCGTTGACAACCACCTTTGCGCCGCGCTTGGCCAGTTCCAGTGCATAGGTGCGCCCAAGCCCGCCGCCCGCGCCGGTGACAATCGCCACCCGATCATCAAAGCGCGTCATTTCCTCGTCCGCTTCTTCCACTTGATCGACTGCGCTCACGTCGGGAACGGCCTTCCAAAAATAGCCCGTAAAGCCGCGCTCCTCGTCCGTGTGGTGGACTCGGAATACCATTTTGACAGGCATGCCCACTGTTAAATCGTCCAGTACGCAATCGGTAAAATCGGCCATGAACCGGCCACCGCCCTCAAATTGCACCAGGCCATAGACAGCGGGTGGATCTACCGACACGGCCAGCATGTCGCCGGTGAACGACATGACCGTGGCGGGCGTGTCTGCAAACTCGTAATCCTCTTGCGAGTGGAACGCACCACATGCGGGGTTGACGCAAATATCCATCTTGGGGTACTGGGGCGTGCCGCATTCCGTACACTTGCCGCCGACCAGCCCCAGGACTGTCTTGCGCTTGCGCCAGAGGGTGGACATGGCCGTTTGGTTGGGCGCTTCGGCGCGGATGCCGGTCTCGGTCTCGATCAGGTCCCTGAACTTGAGGAATTTGACATAGTTGTCGGTGTTCTTGCCGTTGTCCAGCGAGCCAGCGATGCCGGTGCGGTCGGGTAAATGCAGCAGCGTACTCTTGCCGAGGATATTTTCCGTCACCTCAAATAAGAGCGCATCACAACCCTGCCCAAAACCGGCGACCAGGATGCGCTCGCCCGGCTGAGCCTCTTCCAGTGCGCGGATCAGCATCACCAACGGGTGGGCCGCGCCCGTCTCGCCGCAGACGGTGTGCATATTGTCCACCACTTTTTCCGGCGCTGCACCGATGAGCTTGGCGATGGTGGCGTGCTGCCGCTTGATGAAACAAGGATAGGCCACCTTGTCCACCTCGTCCATCGAGATGTCCAGCTTGGCCAGCAGCCCGTTGACAGCCTCAGGAATGATTTTGCCGTATCCTTCCTCCCGCATCCACCGCTCTTCCCAAGTGTAATTGAATTTCTTTTGCGCGCCCCGGTAGTGGTCCACAAAATCGTATGAGACCGAGTACGCGCCCTTGAACTCGGCGATCACGCCGTCGCCCTCGCCCACGAGGATGGATGCCGCACCGTCGCCGTACCACATCTCGTAAAAGGAAGCTGCCTTGGCCTCCCGCTTGTCTGAGGCCGCGACCAGAACGCTTTTTCGCTCTCCACTCTTGACTGTTTCCAGCGCAGTGACCAGGGCCGAGGTGCCCGCTTTCAGAGACGAGGTCAAGTCCGCCGTCAAGATGTCGTCCCGCAAATTCAGGGCCGTGGCCACGATGCCGGCGTTGAGCCGGTCGGCAAAGGGCAGGGTGGTCGAGGCCAGGTAGACGGCGTCCACCTGGGACTTGTCCGCGCCGAGCAAACAGTCCTGGGAGGCTGCTACAGCCATCGTCACGCTGTCCTCGTCCCAGTTGCAGAAGGATCGCTCCCCCTGTGCCACCATGACTATAGCTGGTGCCAGCCAGCCGATGTTCTGAAAAACACTCATGCGGTTGAGCCGCAGTCGTGGAATGTAACCGCCGTAGGACGTAATGCCTATCATTGTTTTCTCCTATACCGCATTAGAATTTAAACAGCTTTTCAACGAGCTGTGATTTCATCAAATCGCCCTCAACTTTGAGCTTGCCGGTGGTAAAGGCTTGCATTGCAGGTAACTGACCAGCGATCAACGCTAAAAAGTCATCATCCGCCATCTTGAGCGTGGTTGTGGGTTTGCCGTGAGCGCCCGCTTCTACCGTGCAAGTGTTGTCCTTGACAATGACGTGCCAATCGCCACCGTCGGGGCCAGAGATGTTGAACTGGAAGACGACGTCCACGCCGCCCGCTGCGTCGGCCTGGAAGAACTCGGGCATGCGCCCAAAGACTGCCTGGACAGATGCCCCTCCGTCCTCCTTTGCCTGTTCCTCTTTGCTCTCGCTGCTCCCCGCTGGTTTGGGTATCAGGGCATCCATCAAAAACGCGTTGGCGTCAGCATACTCCTGGGCGCCATCGAGGGATGCGATCTTGCTCCATTGAGCCGCAATGGCTTCGGGCGACGGAATATCGTCGTCGCCCACCCATGCGCCTGGCCCGCTCACCACAGCCACTCGGCCATAGTAACCCATACCGGCGTTATAGATGCGGCCGGTGACCGGGCACTGCTCTGCGCTCAGGTAGAGCACCAGCGGCGCGATGAACTCGGGCTTGAGTTTGTCGGAAAAGCCGGGAGGCATGACGTCTTCCGTTAGCCGGGTGGCGGCCAAGGGGGCCACAGTATTGACCTTGATGTTGTATTTGCTTCCCTCGATCTTGAGGGTGTTCATTATCCCGATCAGTCCCATCTTGGCCGAGCCATAGTTCGTCTGCCCAAAGTTGCCGAACAACCCCGCCGCCGAGGTGGTCATCACGACACGCCCATAGCCATTTTCCCGCATCGCGCGGAAGGCCGGGCCGGTGACATTAAAGGCCCCTTGCAGGTGTACGTCCAGCACCCCATCCCACAGATCCGGCGTCATCTTGGCAAAGGACTTGTCGCGCAGGATACCGGCATTGTTGATCAAAATGTCCACCTTGCCAAAGTGCTCCAGCGCAGTCTGGACGATATTCTCGCCGCCCTCCAATGTGGCGACCGAGTCATAGTTGGCGACGGCCTCACCGCCTGCCTCGACGATCTCTTGAACGACCTCGTCGGCAGGTCGGGCAGAACCATCGCCCGTGCCGTCGCGCGCGCCGCCCAGATCGTTGACGACGACCTTTGCGCCGCGTTCAGCCAGTTCTAGCGCGTAAACGCGCCCCAGCCCGCCGCCCGCCCCGGTGACGATGGCCACTTGGTCGTCAAAGCGGATACCGCCCTTGCCCCGTTTTTCCGCCTCTTCCTGGCTCATCCACTCGACGATGCCCCGGTCGATGACCACGTCTTCCGTCTCGACGTTGAGGGTTCTAAAGAGGGCGCGACCGCTGCGGTCGGATCCTTCCTCCATCTTCCAGATTTGAGTCTTGAGCGGCATACCGGGATAGATGGTTTTTGAGAAACGGTTGCGGAACCGTGTCATCCGCTCCGGCTCGCCGGGGAACAGATGTTTGATGACGGCGCGGCAAGCGTATCCGTGGGTACACAGGCCGTGCATAATGGGCTTTTCAAAGCCACTCATCTTGGCAAAGTCGGGGTCCACGTGCAGGGCAAAGGTGTCGCCCGAAAGCCGGTAGACCAGGGGTTGGTTGGGAGAGGTCTGTGCCAGCTCTTCGAAATCCGGTTCCCTGTCCGGGAACTCGAATGTTTCCTTGGGTGCGTTCTCGCCGCCAAAACCACCGTCCAACCGGGAAAACAGGGTGGCGATGTTGGTGAACAGCTTTTGCCCATCAGAGTGGTAGGTGTCTATCTGCCCGATCACCAACGCGCCCTTGTTCGCGCCTTTGTCATAGATGTTGACGATTTGCGCCTCGCTGTTGATCTGGCCGCCGGTGGGAGGAATAGGATTGTGAAAGATTATCTCGTGCTCGCCGTGAAGGATACCGGCCAGGTTGACGCCGGTGTTGATCACGAATTCACTCATAAAGTCGTAGACGGCGGTGACGGCAAAGGACGGGATCGCCTTTAGCCTGTCTTCGTAGACGTACTCTAGTTCGTCGAATCCGGCCCCCACGCCCAATGCGTAAAGCACGACGTCCTTCCAGTCGTACTCGCTGGTGGCCGAGCCGATTGTTTTTCCAATTACGTCCAGGTTTAGGGTCATTCGGTTTCCTCCTTTTCCTTTTGTTGCTTTGATTGTTGGATCTTGCTAGATTGTACTATTATTCTCTAGCGTGCCAAGTGCCGAGTTGCTAATTGTTTTTTCTCTCAAGTTTGTCCTATCTGAACGCTTGCACCACACACATTACGGCTGCGAACAGTAGTGCGAGAATCGTAATGATGCAGCCCAACCGATTGACGATGCCTTTGAGCTTTTGGGCTTGAGGCCAATCAAACATGATTGGGCGACCGGTGACGACTGATAAAAGCCCTCCAAGAACGCCGACCAGCCCCACGGCCACACCCATCTGCCATATCCGTTTGCCGAGATACCACACGATCCCCGTGACGAGCCAAGCCCCAAGTCCTACGCCAATGCCGACCCATCCCATCTGCCGGAAGAATTTACTGCGCGTGGGGCTATGCTTGGGCAAAGATAGCATCTCGGCCTGTTTTTGTCGCTGTGCATTCATACTTTCCTGCCAGATGCCGCGAAGCGACTTGTCCTGAATCATCATCCACTCTTCGCGCAAGTGGGGCATATCAGTAAAGTGCCGGAGGACAAAGGTAGGGATCATCCAAACCACGAAAACGAGTACAAAGGCACCAAGTGCGCCCAGCACCTGGCTTTCGCGCAATCCGAGAAACTCGAGTTTTTGTTGTAGCCAGTCAAAAGGCCCGGAATCCTGAATGAGCCAACGCATCCAGATGCCGATGGCGATCAACAAGAGGATGATGGCAACGACACGAAAAACCCGGGTGGGAATCCATCTATTCGAGTTCATATTTTTGTGGCGGGTTGGGTGTGGATACTCGCGCTCCCCTATCTAACCACGCAACTGCGGCTGGGGTTGGTTGAGGATCTGATTCATAATGAATTTGTACGCCCAGTGTGCTTTTTCCGCCCCTCTGAACTCGAACGCGAATCTGCCGGCAGCCGTGATCAATGTGATCTCGCTGGTCTTGAAGACCACGCCGCCCTCGTCACTGGAAGCGACTCCGATCATCTGGTGATATGGGATGGATACCATCACCTTCTTTTTGAGGAGCACGCCCTGGTCGTAAAAGATCACACGCTGATCAGAGATGCCGACGAAACCAGTGCCCGTTCCTTTGCAGTCAAAGACCGCGCGCAAGGTTTCTCCGGGGATGATATAGGCATTGATGCGTTCGTACTGTTTTTTGTTATCGTACTGAACTTTTGACATTGCTGTTTTCTCCCTAGATGAGAATTAGACCTGCCAGATTCTTGGAAACCTGGCAGGTCTTTACTGTGAATCAATCGTCCCACTGCTCGCGCAATTCGGCCATGAACTGCGCGGTGCTGCCCCAAAAAATGTTTATGTTCGAGTTCTGGAGATACTGTTGCAAAAAGGCTTGTACGTCCGCGACGTCAGATTCTTCAATCCCCGTCAGTTCCAGTTGCACTCCCACGTGTTTAAAGCGGTGACGCTGCTCCCGCGTTGCCACTAACCCCCGCATAATGACGCGAAACTCCCAATCGCCCAGACTGTAGCCCAGGAATAGTAGTGAACTATCTGTCAACGTCGCCCAGATATAGTCGGGGATGCGTTCCATCTCGGACGAAACCTGTACCAAATAGTCCAAATAGTCATCCTCGGTCACCAACAGTGAATCCACCTCTGTGTCGTTGCCAAAGAGGTGGTAGACCAGTGGTTCTTCCGGCGACGGTTCGTAATCGGGGTCGTCCTCAAATAACGACGGCGATCCATATAGCATCTCGTTCCAGGGGCAGAATTCGCGGGCCGGTTCCTTGCCCGCCGCTTTTAGTGCCTCGACCATAAAGCTGTCGGGGTTGGTCGTCAGGTAGAGGGGCAGGTTCATGTTGGCCAATATCCGGTGGGGTTCGTTTGGATTGTCGGCAGTCAGATCCTGCCATCCTATAGCCGAGATCAGATCGGTCAGTGTGTCGTGCTCCTCTTCAGGCCGCATACCTTTTGGCACCCGTTTGGTGAACTCTCGCATCAAGGTGTCCAACAATTCGTAGCGTGGAAAGTCAGGCCCCTGGCTGCTGGCCATGTACAGGGCCACCCGGGTCAGATTGTCCCTATCGTTGAAAGGATAGTCATGCTCCTTGGCCCACGCCTGGGCGATTCGAGCCGGTGTGGGCAGCCAGTGCTCGTGGATGCGCGGCCCGATGATGGGCGTGCATTTGCCTTGCTTGATCATCTTGGCCAGCCCAGACCAAAAGATGCGCGGCTTGGCCCCTAGCACCTGTCCACGGGCGTCGGCCTCGCCGCCCCACACCTGGCCCGACTTGAGCCGCATAAAGAGCACCGGTACGGCGGCGTCTGGGCGTCCGGCGGTCAACAGTGTGCTGCGCGCCTCGTTGAGGGCGAGATCGGCCATACCGTGCTCTGTCAGCCGCTGGTAGAATATGGTGCTCAATTTGCGGGCGGTCTCGATCGAGACAAAATCCTGCATCGCGACCACGGCCGGCATGCCGGACGCGATAAACTTGGGGCCTAGCCCCAGGAACGCATCTGCGGTGGAGCGGACCGCGCTCTGACATGCAGCCAAAAAGACCAGACGAGGACGTACTTTCTGGCGCGCACCCATCCCGACCAACAGATCATCGGTCACGATTTGGGTGTTGCCTTCGTCATCCTGCAAATAGAGAGCGGCTTGGCCCCGCCGTTTGCTGAACGCGCCGTGTCCCAAATAGTGCAAGACGTGGTAATTGGACTTGTCTCCATCCACCCCCTGGCGTAAGGCGGCTTCCAATCGCTCCAGCGTCACCGGTGGCTCGAGAAAATCTATCTCCAAGTCACCGGGATCAACGTCTTCCAACACTGACTCAAACGTCTCTCGCTCCAATGCCACGTCCAGCGGCGCTAGCTCGTACTTTTCTTCCAGGTCGTTGGGGTTAGAGATGACGACCAACACGCGGATGGGGCGTTCTTCCACCTCGCCGCCCCACGGCAGCGAGACCGGCAGGTAGCGGGAAAAGGGGGTGTCGGCGTCGGCAGAGATCAGGCTATCTTTCTCTTGGAGCAACTCCCACGGCAAGGCGTGGAGTTCGGCGGCGTCCGGATCTATGCGCAGGCGGACGCGGCGCTGCGGGGCATGTCCTCGGGCTTCGACCCACGCATCGTCCAGGGTGTCGTCTGCAAAGAGTGCGTTGAATAACTGCTCTCCGTCGTCCACCGGATCGCCGCTAGAGGTCCAGGGCACAATGTCTTGGGTCAGAACACCGCGCGGGAACTCTTGCTGATCTCCCAGGGTGATTTCGACCGGGTAACCGGCGACACGGTCATCAAGGGGAAAGATGCGAATTTCCAAGTCAACGAATTGCTCGTCATTTAGCAAAGTGGTGGTATCTGTCATTTGTCACATCCTCTTTTCTGTGCTCGTCAATTTTCATTCCGTAGTGTCTCTATGGTTTGCTCGTTAAAGGGATTCTCCCCGGCTGCCAGTTGGGCGATCCAACTCTCACGATCCGAGATGAATTGCGCGTACTCTTCGGCACCTGCCTCTTGCCACTGTTCCACGGCAGACGTGAAATCCTCAATCGCTCCCATAACATCTCCCGTCAGCGCGCGAGCCAGTCCTCGGCTGTCGCGAGAGGATGGCATCAACTCTACGGCCCGCTCACAGACCGGCAAGACCAGTTCCGCAAAACCATGGAGGCTTGCAGAGCGGCAAACCGTCTCGTAGAGATTGCCGTCAGAGATGTCGCTGGTCCATTCGATGGCCCGCTCGTAGGCACGGGACGCGACTTCACTGCTGCCGAATAGGGCAAACGCTTCCGCCTGATCAATTTTTGCCTTGATGATAGAAGAGTGACGGGGTAACTGCGCGCACGTCTGCCGATACGATGCATCGGCAAGATGACGCTGCCACTCTTCCCACGTCATGTTGCGGGAGGTTCGCTGGCAGGCGACATCTCGTAGATCCTCCATCCGGGTATGATACTGGCGCACGGTGCCGTCGTTGCTAGTAACCAGGATGCGGCTTTCGTCGGCGTTCCACTCTGCCTGATTGATCTGGTCCGTGTAACCAGCAAAGGCGAACAATTCTACCCCTGTAACAGCGTCCCACACCCGCGCGGCGTATTCCAAGCATTCCTGAGAGTCGCCTACTTGGTCACACCCAGTGGTTAAAATTTGGCTTTCATCACTGTTCCACCTGGCTTGGCTGCCAGAGAGCGTAAACATTTCCTCCCCCGTAGCGGCGTCCCACAGCCGTGTTGTACCATCTGAACTGAAGGTCAGGATACGGCTTTCATCCCCGTTCCACTGGGCTTGATGGATCGCATTCGTGTGTCCTGAGAGGGTGAACGTTTCTTCTCCCATGGCCGTATCTCGTACTCGTACTGCATAGTCAGGATAGCCATCGATGGTCAGGACGCGGCTTCCATCCGCGTTCCACGTCGCCTCGACCCATCCCATATTGCCAGAGGCGGAGAACTTTTCTTCCCCTGTGACAGTGTCCCACACGCGCACCGTGGCCTGTTCACACGAACCGGAATCGTCCTGGCTGTGACATCTGGCGGTCAGGATATGGTCTGTATCGGCGTTCCATTCAACCATGTCGTCAGAAAAGGTGTGCGTTTCTTCCTCTGTGGTAGCAGTCGCTAACGCTTCCAAGTCCCACACCCGCGCTACGGCTTGTTCACACGAGCCAGCATCATCTCGGCGATCACAACCGGTGGTCAGGACGTGGTTTCCATCGGTGGTCCAGTTTGCTTCGTTCAAATATTCTTGATCAGGGAGAGTGAGTGATTCCTCTCCCGTGCTCGCATCCCACACCTGCACCGTGGCCTCCTCGCATAAACCGGCGTCATCTTGATGATTACACCTGGAGGTCAGGATACGGTCTTTGCCGGCGTTCCACTCGACCCGGTCAGCGTCGAGGACAAAGAGTTCGGTTTCTGTGATAATGGTTTCTGACGTTTTTATACCCCACACCCGCGCCACCCCGTCGTCGCTTTTGGTCAGAATTTGGCTTTCATCCGCATTCCACACCGCTTGCCAGATGCCGCTCTCATAGATGAGGAGAGTGAGCAGTTCTTCCCCCGTGACTGTATCCCATACCCGTATCGTGCTCCCCAGGCACTCTCCCTGGTCGTTCATCTGGTTGCACTCGGTGGTCAAGATGCGGCTCTCATCCCCGTTCCACTGGGCCTGATCGCCAGAAAAGCTGGGTAGTTCGCTCCCGGTTGCCACGTCCCACACTGTCACTGTGCCGTCGTCGCCGGTGATCAGAATGCGACTTTCATCTTTGTTCCATACCGCCTGCCGGACGCCGGAGAGGGTGAGCGTTTCTTCCCCCGTGACCGCATCCCACACCCGGGCTGTGTCCTCACCGCTCTTGGTCAAAATCTGACTTTCGTCGGTGCTCCACATTGCCCAGTCGCCAGACAGGGTGAGTGTCTCTGCGCCTGTCCACGCGTTCCATACCTGCGTCGTGTCGTCCCAACTGGCGGTCAGGATTTGGCTTTCGTCGGCATTCCACACTGCGACGTTGACCCCAGACCAGCCGTCGGAGAGGGTGTCTTCGGCTCCCAAAGTGAGCAGTTCGGCCCCTGACCACGTATCCCACACCCGCACTGTGGCTGCTTCACACTGCTCTCCCGAATCGTCCATGCGGTCGCAGCCTGCGGTCAGGATGCGGCCTCCGTTGGTGTTCCACGTCGCTTGCCAGATCGCACCCGTGTGACTGGAAAAGGTAAAGGGTTTGGTTGCAGTGATCGCGTTCCACAACTGCGCCGTATAGTTTGGCGCGCCGCTGGTGATCAGGATGTGGCTTCCATAGGCGTTCCACTCCGCCTCAACTCGTCCCTCATAGCCAGAGAGGATGAGCGTTTCTTCGCCGGTGAAAGCGTTCCACACTCGCACCGTACCGTCGTCGCTGGTGGTCAGGATGCGGTTTTCACTGGCGTTCCACTCTGCTTGCCGGATACTGCCCACGTGACCAGAGAGGATCGCGGTAGCTTCCAAGGTGGGTGTCTCTGCCGTGGTAGCGGCCACTGATGCTTCTATATCCCACACCCACGCCGTGGCCTCTTCACAGGAACCAGCATCGTCTCGACGATCGCATCCAGTGGTCAGGATGCGGCTTTCGTCGGTGTTCCATATTCCCCAGTCGCCGGGGAGGGTGAGGATTTCTTCTCTTGTGGCAGCAGCCGCTGACGCTTCCAAGTCCCACATCCGTACTGAGGCTTGTTCGCACCTTCCCTGTTCGCTTATTTGCTCGCAACCGGCAGTCAGGATGCGGCTTTCGTCGGCGTTCCATTGGGCCTGGCCACCAGGGAGAGCGATCAGTTCTACCCCTCTGGTTGCATTCCACACCCGCACTCTGCCCGCCAAACATTCAAGGCTAGATTCATCTCGTTGATCGCACTCGGTGGTCAGGAGACGGCTTTCATCGGCGCTCCACATCGCCCGGTCGCCAGAGATGTCCAGTAATTCTTGACCCGTGACAGCGTTCCACACGCGTGTCGTGCCGTCATCGCTGGCGGTCAGGATACGATTTCCATCCCCGTTCCACTCTGCCTGCCAGACACTGCCCTCGTGACCTGAGAGGATGAGGGGAGGGCGACCCAGGTGGGTCAAGACCTGGTGCAAAGCGGCAAAGGCCTCGGTCGTTTCTTCCATAGATCCCGCTTCGATGGCCAAGAGCGAAGCTAGTTGATAGTTGTTTTTCTCAAGTTCGTAGGTAGATTGAAGCGCCATCTGCCGGGAGAGAGCCAAACGGGCCAGTCCTTCGGCTTTTGCCCTGGCTTGTTCCGCCTCTGTCTTGGCCTGTTCCGCTTCCTCACGTCGGTTGTCCGCCTCATCCTTTGCCGCCTCTGCCGTGGCGCGGGCGATGGCACTGATGGTAGATTCCGCCACGGCCGTAGCGGCAGCGTGCTGGGCCTCGTCCCGCGCATCTTCTGCTGCCTGCCATTGCCACATGGCCACCACTGACAACATGAGGATAATGACACCCACGATGGAAAAGACACCGATCAGCACTCTGCGTCGTTTTCGCGCCTGAATGTGTTCCTGCTCGGCCAGTTGGCTGGCTTCTAGGAATTCCCGCTCGTAGGGTTCTACTTCATCGGCATTCGTCGCCGCCCAAGCCAATGCCTCGGCCAGAACATCTTCGTGGTAGAGCAAAGAGTCTTCCCCTGTCTCCCCCCAACGGCGGGCGGCGGTCCGCAAGGGTGTCTCGCGCGCTGCCTCCCAATCCTGGTTCGATTCCAGGATCGGTTCTACCAGTCGGTCGTGGCATATTTCGTACCAACGCGTACCGGCTCGCACGTCGGCACGGATCATGCGCCGTTCCTCCAACACGTCGACGGCTGCATTGGGCAGTTCGGCGGTTTCTTTCCGCCCGCGCAATACCAGGCCGCGGGTCTCCATAGGTGTGATCAACTGCTCGGCAAACCACCATCGTATCTTGCGCTCGCGTGCACTGGTTTCATTGACCGCCGCTTCCACAGCGTTCTCGTAAAAGTCGGTCAATGCGCGGTCAATGTTCCCGTATTGCTCTACCTCTTCCCATTGGATGGCATAATCGCCCTGTTCCGGCAGGTTGTCCCACAATTGGCTGCAAATGACTTGCAACTGCACCGGCTCGACATAAGGGCCGAGGATGTATTGTTCTTTCAATTCACCCTCTTCGTTGGTGTGTTGCACTTTGACACGTCGCATATCGTCTATCATGCGTTCGGCAACGCCCGGATCATAACTACAGCCAGCGTTTATGGCCGGTTTGGTTATCGCTTCCAGCGCGCCTTTGGGTCCCAATCGCTCCATACGGAAGCGCGTCCGCAGGCGGCGCGGCAACAGGGAGGCATAGGTATCCATCGATGCCACATAGTCCTCGCGCATCGCAAAGACCACTCCCAGATTGGGTATTCCGTGCATTGCCTTGCGTACCTGTTGGAAAAAGCCTCGCGCCTCCTGCCATCGCTCTCGATGCGTGGTGAAAATTTCTTCGAATTGATCCCAGATCAAGATGGGAGGCACATAATTGTCGTCATCGTCCTTAGGGCAGCGCTGGCGCAGGAACGATAGCAATGTGTGATCGGTCAGCATGTCCACCGGGGTATCGGGATCGGCCAGTTCCGTCAGTGTGCTAAAGACAAAGATATTGTCCACCTGTTCGTGGTTGATCCCCGGCGGCAGTTCACCGCCTACCCGTGCCACCGGCAGAACGTAAAAATTCCTCTCCTCTAGCGCAGGGATGACCTGGGCGTTGAGGATCGAGGATTTGCCTGCGCCCGACTGAGCATAAAAGAGCACCACTCGCTCGGCTACGATCTTGGACACCAGGTCTCGTGCTTCTCGCTTGCGACCGTAAAAACTACCTCGGTCCTCACGGTCGTATGGTCGTGGTCCTATGTAAGGATTGTTTTTCATTGTTTAGCCCCCGTTGTTAATTATTGTTGCTTTGGATCAAGCTGCGAACGACGATCATCAAGGTGATGTCGTCAAACTGGGGTGCATCACCCACAAAGCTGTGAATCTCTGCCATCAACGTGTTCTGTAAATCTTGGGCCGGGCGTCCGAGGTTGGTTTGTACGATTTTCAACAGCCTTTCCTCACCAAAGAACACGTCCTGCTCGTTTTCTGCGTCAGTGATACCATCGGTGTACAATACCAATAGATCGCCGGGAGCAAGCTGGATGGTTTTCTGCTCCCAGGTCGTGTCTGTGGTAACGCCCAACGCCATACCCGTTTTGGTCAATGTCTGTATCTCGTTGTCGTTCTGAACGCTGAGCAAGTACGGCGGATTGTGCCCGGCGTTGCAAAAAGTCAACGTGCCGTCGATGGTGTCTATAATACCGTAAAAGACGGTAACGAACAAATCGGCGCGGGTGTCCGTCAGGATGCGGCGGTTGGCGACCTTTAGCACGTAATCCGGTCGCGAGTGGTACTGTGGGGCATAGGTGCGAATGAGCGTGCGGCTCAGGGCCATGTAGAGGGCGGCCCCAGTTCCCTTGTCGGCGACGTCGGCGATCGATGGATGGTCGTCAGGTGAAAATGTTCCTTGACCAACATGGTGGATGAGGGTTTGGGCAGGAAAGATGCGGATTTCTATCAGGCTAAGCGGAAACATGTTGAAGACGTGTTCCTTTAGCACGCTAGGCAAAGTGGAAGCGTCGGGAGGGGCATGGATGATGGCGCGTCCCAATCGTTCTAGTTTTTCCAGCTCGCGGGATCGTTGCTGGCTGCGTTCAGCGGTCTGGCTCAGTTGATGGGCCAGCAAACTTGCCAGTAACACTCCGGCGACAAAAAAGAGATACCCGCCAAGCCCGTGTTCGGTGTATAGGCTGGCTGCCAGAATGGCAAAGGGAGTGATCAAGATAGAGGAGCTCGTTACAATGGCCCAGAATCTGACGTACGCTCTCATCGGATTCCCCGTCTTGGCCACAAAGTTGATGTTAGAGAGCCAACGGGGCAGCCAGATCAGGCTTTCTAACAGCCACCAGACGAACGTCGCGCCAAAAGCCGGCAGCACTTGCTCAAGCGTCAGTCCGGGCAGAGGAAAGGCCCCGCCCGATGCGCCAACGCCGGCCCAGCGTTCGTAGAGAGTCAGTGCGACCAAGCTGGCAAAGGTTGTACCGACCAAGTTAAATGTGATGTTCCGGGCGCAACTCCAATGCCAACTTGTTGTGGCAAATTCCCGCCATTGACGGGCGTAAACAATCAATAGCCAGAGGATGACCAACCACAAAGCGCTGGGACCGAATATCAGGACCGCTGACCAGGTAATGACAGGCTCAAGAGAGCTTTGAAAATCAGAATAGCCTCCCGGTGTCATCTCGGCGAGAAGAAAAAAATCAAACCGACTGAAAACAAACAGCAGGACGAATAAAAGAGACATCGTCAGCCATTCTGCACGGATCAAGGTCAGATCTGTGTTGGTCACCAGCTACACCAAGCCCACGAGCACCAACGGCGCTGTGTACAAGAATCCGATTACATTGCCCACGTTGCTCACACGGTCCTGCCCGCTCATGGTTTCCAACTCGGGCCAAAACTTGCTGGCGATGGTCAGTAATTTCTCTTCCACGTTTTATTCCTTTGTCTTTTGCTTACTTTGCCGCTGCATCTACCTGCGTTGTCTTTTGCCCTTTCGCCGGCTCTGAAACACACTCAGCAAAAAGCCAACGGCTGCGCCCAAGCCAAGCCAAATCGTCCACCTGCGGGTCGAGGCCTCGACGGGGGCCATTTCTTTCCTCCAGGTGCGGCGCAGTCCTCAGCGATAGGTGGGCACGGTGAGCGCTGGTAGCAACACGTCTGCACTGCTAAGAAATACACCCATATCAGATCTCATCTTGCTTGCGCCGCCGTCTCAAGGCCTCTAACTGGGGTGTGACGTGCTCTTTGTAGCAATCAGGGCAGATGCCGTGGCTGAAGAGGGCCTCCGACCGAGCCTCGATGTAAGATTCAACCCGGTGCCAATAGTCCTGATCATCCCGCACCCGCTTGCAGTAAGAGCAGATGGGCAAAAGTCCCTCCAGTTTTTTGACCTTGGCCAGTGCCTCTTCCAGTTCGCGCACCCGCTCGGTCAATTGCTTTTGAAGCTCACGCAACTTGAGATGTGTTTCGACGCGCGCTAGCACCTCCTCCACCTGAAGCGGCTTTGTAACATAGTCCACTCCGCCAAGCGTGAATGCTTTGACCTTGTCCTCGGTCTGATCCAACGCACTGATGAAAATGACGGGGATGTTACGCGTGCGCGGGTCGGCCTTTAACTGTTCGCACACCTCATAGCCGCTCAGGCCGGGCATCTTGATGTCAAGCAAAATCAAGTCCGGCGGGGCAGCCTGCGCGTTCATCAAAGCCAGCTTGCCGTTGGGCGCCAGGCGCACTTTGTAGCCCTGTTCACCCAACATACCAGAAAGCAATCTCAAGTTGGCAGGCGTATCGTCCACAATGAGAATATCACCAGCAATCAACATTTCTGTATCTGCAATAGACGAGTTCATTGTTTTTCCTCCATATCTGTCATTTCGGTTGAGAGATTCTTACGTTTCAGGCGCGATAAGCGCCATCAGCCTTTCATACTCAAAGTTATGCACCCATTGCGCGAGCGTGTCGGCCAGATGGGGCGCTTGCGGGCGCACGGCTTTTATGAGCGCCCGCATCCGCTCAGGTTCCAGCACGACGGCTGCCTGGTACAGGTCTGCCGCCCATGTGGCAGGCAACGTTTCGACAGCGGCGCGCAAGTTCTCCAGAGACACACTCACTGCCGCCTCAGGCGCAGGCGTGATCGCCTCGTAGATAAAGCGCACGCCCAGGTGATGATGCAGCACGTTGAATATCTCGTACTCGTGGAAGGGCTTGCGCACAAAGTCATCGCAGCCAGCTTTGAGAACGGCTTTGCGATCTTGCTCAAAGGCGCTGGCGGTCAGCGCAATGACGACGACCGGGTGACCTGTGGCTTCCGCGCGCGCCTTGATCTGGTACGTCGCCTCGTAGCCGTCCATCACGGGCATCCGCATATCCATCCACACCAAATGCGGTTGCCACGCATCCCACATCTCGACACCCTCCGCGCCGTTGACCGCAGAGCGCACGTCAAAATCGAACGACGTGAGCAGATTGATCAGCAGTTCGCGGTTGGTGGGTTTATCCTCGACGACGAGGAGCCGGAATGGCCTGCCGTCGGGCGCGGTCTGGCCCGGCTCGATCCCAATGACGCGGGGTTGCAACTGTGAATCTAGTCCCCTGACCGCGTCTTTGTCGACCAGGGCCACCGTCATCTGTACGCGGAAGGTCGTGCCTTGCCCCACGATGCTGTCCACACCGAGTTTACCACCCATCAAGTTGACAAACTGCCGACTGATGGGCAAACCCAGGCCCGTCCCCTCCTGCGACTGTTGCCCACTGGCAGTTTGGATAAAAGGGGCAAAAAGCGCGTTCATCTCTTCCGGCACAACGCCGGCACCGGTGTCCTCGATTTCAAAGACCAATGACGAATGACCAATAACGAACGGCGGTTGCTCTTTTGACCTTTTGCCCTTTGTCTTTTGCCCTTTGTCTTTCGCCCTCACGCGCAACGTGACACCACCTTTTTCCGTGAACTTGACCGCGTTGCTGAGCAGATTCGTCAAGACCTGGCGCAGCTTGCCCTCATCGGCGTAGACGTAACGCGGTACGTCTGATGCAATATCCAAGAACATCGCGATGCCCTTGTCGGCGGCGCGCATTTGGAACATCTCTTGCAAGCCGCCGAGTTGCCAATGCAGATCGAAACCGTTTTCCTGGAGTATGATGCGTCCGGATTCGATTTTGGACATTGTGAGTACATCGTTGATGAGGCCAAGCAGATGCTCGCCGCTGCGGGCAATCGTCTCCAGATGCTCTTGCTGCGTGGATGTGACGTGTGGATCGCGCGCCATCAGTTGCGAGTAGCCTAGGATGGCATTGAGGGGAGTACGAAGTTCGTGGCTCATATTGGAAAGGAATGTGCTTTTAGCTTGATTGGCAGCTTCGGCTGTTTCTTTGGCTTGAGCCAATTCCTCTGCTTGTTGCTCTAATTGATGGGTTCGCTTTTCCAGCTCGAGATTTGCTTCTTTGGCAAGGCCATACAGTTGGGTATTGCGAATAGCAATGGCGATTTGATCTGCCATCGTTTGTAAAATCGGCATATCCTCATCTGTAAAAGCGGATGTGAACTTGCTTTGGACATCCAAAGCTCCCAAGACTTTTTCCCCCATTTGCAAGGGCAAAGTTATTTCTGAACGGGTATCCGGTAAGTGGGGACTATGAAAGTAAATGGCATCTTCTCTAACATCCAGAGCAATTCGCGCCTCATTCTTGGCGATTACATACCCTACCATTCCTTGTTGTCCGACTTTTATGCAATAGTTCTCAGCCAGTATCTTTTGCCCACCTTCACTGGAGGCTGCTTGCAACACTGCCCACTCGCCACTTTGATCAACTAGAAAAATGGCTGTATGGTAAAATCCAAAGGTTTCGGTAATCAGCATAACTACTTGATTAAGCAATTCATTCGGGTTGAGGACTAGAGTTACATCACGGGCTACCTGACTGGCTGCCTCCAATTGGGTAGAACGCCGCGCTAATTCAGTTGTGCGGTCTGCCACCCGCTGTTCCAGTTCAGTATAAGAGGTTTGCAAACGGTTTGCCATTTCATTAAATGTGTTGGTCAGTACTCCGAGTTCATCTTTACGCTTAACACCAACTTGCGTATCCAGATTGCCTTGGTATAAGGATTGTGCACCTTTATGAAGTTTGCTAATATCAACGGTGAGTGGTCGTATGTATAGCGTATACAACAAGCTAACAGAGAGCAAACAAATGATGAGAGCAATAATAATTGCCGGCAGAATAGCATTGGTAACAGGTGCCAAAGCTTGCGCACGAGATTGTACGCTCATTACAAACCAATCTAGATTTTCAATAATGGGCGTGCTAGAGTTCAAGGGCACAGCCGTGATATTGAATATCCCTTCTGTGGTGTCAAACATATGTAGGGTATTTATTGTTTGCTCTAATGGCAGGGTACTATCTTGAAATGCTGGCAATGTTTCGGGAGCATAAATCACATGCCCTGTGCTATCAACTAGAATCGTGCGTCCTGCGTCACTTTGCTGTACTTGGTTGATGACGTCAGTCACCAACGAGTAATCAAATGTATTGTATAAACTCCCTACGACCTCATCATTGTTGGTGCTGTAAACGGGGACTGCCATAGCCATCAGGTTCTCTGGTCTGTTTGCTTCAGCTGACAAAGGACCATCTAGATATGTGGCATTGGTCTTTTCTAGTTCTACCCACCACCGTTCGTTTGTTTGTGTATAGCTAGTAGGCAGATAACTGGTAGCGATGATGACTCCCTGCTTATCAACCAATAAAAAGTCGTTCTCCAGCCCTAAATTGATAGATAGACTTTCTTTTTGAGAAGCAAAGGTAAATGCCGAAATTCGGTTTAAAAAGACATTGCGCGCAATTGCTGTATCGCGGGGGTTTTCTAATGCCAAGGCTGCCAACCATGTGCTATTCTGCTGTTGGAGAGTCACCGATATTTCCTCATCAGTTAGCATATCATATTCATTTAAGGCTAGTTGCAACTCTAGCCTAATATCTTCCTGTTCAGACAAGCTGAGAATGCGTGAAATGTGTTGTTTAAGATTTTGCTCAATTTGTTGGGCTTGCGAGAAAGCAAGCGTTTCCAGGTTGTTTTGTAGAGCATCCTCTAGGGCCATCCGTCCAAATAACCCACTGGCAATTGCTGTAGCGATGCCGGCACTCACGATGGCGAGTACGACCAAGAAAGGCAAACGACGAGATATAGAGGTGATAGGGGCAAACGTAAGGTCAGAGGAGCTCAAAGTGTCCATAGTTATTAACCCTCTTATTCACTCTTTCACAAGTTCCAAACCTACTGAAAGGTAAAATTATAAAAATTGTCATTTGAGTGGTGGGGCGTAAATAAGCCCTCCATTGATCCATAGATTATTGAGTCCACGGGGCAAGGCCAGGTCAGTTTCAGGACCAAAGTGTCGATCATAGATTTCGCCATAATTCCCCACTGCCTGTAGAATATCAACTGCAAAATCCAGATCGAGCCCTAGTTCTTCCTGTCCAAATGTTTGTTCTACACCTAAAAGACGGCGGATGGCAATGTTATCACTGTTCAACATCTCGTCGACATTTTCCAAAGTAACACCCAGTTCTTCAGCATTGATGAGAACATACATCACAATCTTGACAGTATCAAACCACTGCTCATCACCACTGGGTACAGCCGGGGTTAATGGTTCCTTGGAAATCGTTTCAGCCAAGATAATATGGTCATCCGAGTCCGGTGCCAGTTCATTACGTAAACCAAGAAGACTTGCTCTATCACCAGTGTAGGCATCACACTGTCCTTGTCTATAAGATTCCAGAGCATTTGTACGATCTCTAAATGTGATTGGTGTAAAGTCAAGACCGCGTTCTCTGAATGTATTGACTAGATTACTTTCATGTGTCGAGCCTGCATTCACGCAAATTGTCGCCCCATCTAGTTCTGCCAATAAAGTAATACCACTATCACGCCGTACCATAAACCCCTGCCCATCATAAAACATGGTAATTGTAAAATCACCCCATTGCACGTCACGGCTTGATGTCCAAGTAGCCGTTCGGGCTAACAAATCTATTTCACGATTGATCAATGCTGGTCCACGTTGAGCTGATTCTAGGGGAATAAAGTCAACAGCGGTAGCATCACCTAAAATAGCTGCTGCCACTGCCCGACACAAGTCGACATCAAAACCTACGTGTTTTCCATCTTGATCCACAGAATTATAACCGGGCAAATTATCAGAACGTCCCCCACAAAGAAGCCGTCCCCGTTCTTGGACACGCTCAAATATCGTGGTTGTTTCGGATTCAGGTAATACGGATTCAGATTCTATTGTTACCTCTACAATTCGTGTGACCTCGACGATTTCCTCACGAGAATCACAGGCCACTAGAACCAGTACCAAAAGTGCTAAACCAATAACGAGTACCAATTGCTTTTTCATTTTTTCCTCCTAAAGTATCAGGGAGTACATCTTGGGCATACAAGTTTGTTTCCTTTTATTTTGTCTTGAGCAAGCAAGAAATCTCTACGTTTGATGCGCCGCATCAGGCATCAGGCGCGATAAGAGCCATCAGCTTGTCGTACTCAAAGTCGCGAACCCATTGCGCGAGCGTATCGGCCAAGTCGGGCGCTTGCGGGCGCACGGCTTTGATGAGCGCCAGCATCTGCTCAGGTTCCAGCACGACGGCCGCCTCGTACAGCTCAGCCGTCCATGTGGCAGGCAACGTCTCGAGGGCAGCGCTCAAGTCCGCCAGAGACACACTCGTTGTTGCCTCAGGCGTGGGCGTGATCGCCTCGTAGATAAAGCGTACACCCAGATGGCGGTGCAGCACATCAAAGATCTTGTGCTCGCGGAAGGGCTTGCGCACAAAATCATCGCAGCCCGCCGCGAGAATGGTCTCACGGTCCTCCTCAAAAGCGCTGGCGGTCAGAGCGACGACGATGGCTAGGCGGTCCGTAGCTGCCGCGTGTGCCTTGATCTGACGTGTCGCCTCGTAGCCGTCCATCACGGGCATCCGCATATCCATCCACACCAAATGCGGCTGCCACGTATCCCACATCTCGACACCCTCCGCGCCGTTGACCGCGTAGCGCATGTCAAAACCGAACGGCTCTAGCAGTTTGATCAGCAATTCGCGATTGGTGGCTTTATCCTCGACGATAAGGAGCCGGAAAGGCCCGCCGTCAGGTGCAGTCTGACCTGGCTCGATCCCGGTGGCGCGGCGCTGCGCCTGCAAATCGAGTGCTTTGACCACATCTTTGGTGACCAGGGCCACCGGTATCTGCACGCGGAAGGTCGTGCCCTGCCCCACGATGCTGTTCACGTCGAGTTCGCCGCCCATCAAGTTGACAAACTGCCGGCTGATGGGCAAGCCCAGGCCCGTGCCCTCCTGTGAACCTTGTCCGGTAGTGGTCTGTCCAAAGGCGTCAAACACTTTTTCCATGTCCTCCGGTGCAATGCCCGGGCCGGTGTCGGAAATTGAAAATTGAAGGTTCGTCGTGAACGCTTCAGCGTTCTTTTCTTTATTATGAACTCTTACCGTCACACTTCCTGTTTCCGTAAACTTGAGCGCATTACTGAGCAGATTGATCAACACCTGCCGGAGTTTCACCTCATCGGTGCGAACATGTTGCGGAACGCTCTCATCTTGTTCAAACACGAGTTGCAGATGCTTCTTGTCGGCGTTAAACACAAACATATCGTGAACATCATGTAACAGTCGATGCAAATCAAAGTTGTTTTCGTTCAGGGTAATACGCCCGGCTTCAATTTTGGACAGGGTGAGCACTTGGTTGATGAGAGTGAGCAGATGCTCGCCGCTGCGCTGAATAATAGCGAGATTATCGTGTTCTTTAGAAGGGATATTTGGATTACGGGCAATCACCTGAGTAAACCCTAAAATCGCGTTTAGCGGGGTACGCAGTTCATGACTCATGTTGGCCAAAAACATACTTTTGGCTTGATTGGCTGCCTCGGCCAGGTTCTTGGCTTGCTGCAATTCCAACGCTTGCAGCTTTTTCTGTTCCGCCTGGATCTGTAGCTCGTTAATGCGATCAGCCAACGCCCAGGATAACAATAGCATGAGCAGAATAACGCCGATGGGATAGCTGTAACGCAAGATCGCATTCGTTGGTACAGCTGCCAGTGATGTCAGGACAGAAGTTGTCCCCGTAATCGCAAAGGCGCTCCAGGCTAATAGCAGGTAACGTGCCGGGCGGTACCCATGACGCCAAGATATAATTGGAGCAATGACAATTATCGGCAGTGATGCTAACGTCAACAACTGAATAAATATATTCGTTATGCCTAAATCAGTGATATAGGTTGCTCCGCATGTGACAAACCAGCCTGCACTGAGGAGCATCACCACTCGATTGAGCACCGGATGCAGGGTCGGCAATTTCAAAAAATGTGCTGTAAATCGCAAGGCGAAAAAAGCACTCAACGTTCCAACTGTCACTGATATTGGCGTATTCCATTGAGGCAAATTTGGCCAGAGATATTGATAGGCGAATCCTTCGGAACTAAACTCGTTGAGTGCCCAGAAAAGGACGAACAGAACATAGTAAAGGTAACTTTTATCTCGAAGCGAGAGAAAGATGAAAAGATTGTAACAGGCCATAATACACAACGAACCGAAATAAAATCCATACCAGAGTTGTTCATGGTAGATGTGTTCTGCAAATGCTTCGGCTGACCGTAAACTCATCCGGGTAATAATACCATCAGTATTTTCGATTCGAATGTACAATGTCTGCTCTGTGTGAGGCTGAAGAAGAATTTTAAATACAAACTGCCGGTGAGCCATATCCCATTCGTGGAAGGGAACAGAATCACCACTGTGTTTGACAATAAAGGGTGGACCTTGCGTGTCAATATTGGGGATATACATCTCGATGAAATCAAGGTACGAGGACCCGATTATTAGCCGCCAATCATTGATATTTTGGGCGTTATTTTTTATGGGGATGCGTATCCAATATACCATAGAATTTATACCAAAGTTTAAAATTTCTTCAGAACTTGGTATAAAGCGGTCTGCATATTGGGGAGCGGTGACATCATCAATTGTTAACGTTCGTGTATGATCCTCGAGAAATGCCACATGTAAGCCAAGTGGATAGTGATGTTGTTCATCCGTTAGAACGACAGGGGTTTCGTCATATCCCCAGACAGGCAAGTCTGTGAGAAAGAACGCCACCAAAATAGAACAGATCGTGACAACAATCACGCTGTAGCGCACCCTGTAGCCGTGTTCGACCAACATATGTCCTCCATATTTCTCATTCCTTCGGCTACGCTCAGGACAGATTCGAGCGTGCGGGGAATCTCTACGCCTGATACGCCACATCAGGCGCGGTAAGGGCCATCAGCTTTTCGTACTCAAAGTCGCGAACCCATTGCGCGAGCGTATTGGCCAGGTGGGGCGCTTGCGGGTGCACGGCTTTGATGAGCGTGAGCATCTGCTCAACGTCCAGGGCGACAGTCGCCTGGTGTAGATCGGTCGCCCACGTGGCAGGCAACACCTCAACAGCGGCACGCAGGTCTTCCTGAGACACACTCGCTGCTGCGTCAGGCGTGGGTGTGACGGCCTCGTAGATAAAGCGCACGCCCAGGTGATGGTGCAGCACGTTAAAGATGTCGTATTCGCGAAAGGGCTTGCGCACAAAGTCATCGCAGCCAGCCGCGAGAATGGCCTTGCGGTCTTCCTCAAAGGCGCTGGCGGTCAGCGCGACGACGATCGCTTGGCGGCCCATGGCTGCCGCACGCGCCTTGATCTGGTACGTCGCCTCGTAGCCATCCACCACGGGCAGCCGCATATCCATCCACACCAGGTGCGGCTGCCACGCATCCCACATCTCGACGCCTTCCGCACCGTTGACCGCATAACGCACGTCAAAGCCGAATGGTGTGAACATCTCGATCAGCAATTCACGGTTCGTGGCCTTGTCCTCAACGATGAGGAGCCGGAAAGGGCCGCCATCAGGTGCGGTCTGGCCCGGCTCAATCCCGGTGACGCGGCGCTGCGGCTGCAAATTGAGCGCTTTGACTGCATCTTTGGCGACCAGGGCCATTGGTATCTGTACGCGGAAGGTCGTGCCCTGCCCCACGATGCTGTTCACGCCGAGTTCGCCGCCCATCAAGCCGACGAACTGCTGGCTGATGGACAAGCCCAGGCCCGTGCCCTCCCGCGATTGTTGCCCAGTGGCGGTCTGGACAAAGGGATCAAAGAGTGCGTCCATTTCTTCCGGCGCAATGCCAACGCCTGTGTCTTCCACCTTGATGGACAGCGTGATGGGTGCTGAGGCACCGAGCGCAGCGTCTGCACCCTCAGCATCCTGATGCTGGCATCCTACCTGCAACGTGACACTGCCATCTTTTGTGAACTTTATCGCATTGCTGAGCAGGTTTGTCAAGACCTGGCGCAGCTTGCCCTCATCAGCGTAGACATAGCGCGGTACGTCTGGCGCAATATCCAGGAACAGCGTGATGCCCTTGTCGGTGGCGCGCATTTGGAACATCTCTTGCAAGCCGCCGAGTTGCCAATGCAGATCGAACCCGTTTTCCTGGAGCATGGTGCGCCCGGCTTCGATTTTGGACATTGTGAGCACGTCGTTGATGAGGCCAAGCAGATGCTCGCCGCTGCGGGCAATCGTCTCCAGATACTCTTGCTGCGTGGGTGTGACGTGCGCATCGCGCGCCATCAGTTGCGAGTAACCTAGGATGGCGTTGAGCGGCGTGCGCAACTCGTGGCTCATATTAGAAAGAAAGGTGCTTTTCGCCTTATTTGCTGCTTCGGCCGTTTCCTTTGCTTTTTGCATCTCTAGGGCGCGTAAATGCTGTTTCTCTGCCTGGCGGCGGGCTGTAATATCGCGAACAATGCCCTGGTAGCCGATCAGCAGACCATTGTCATCGCACCGCGTAGTGGCCGAGATCAAACAGTCAATTTCTCGACCATCTTTGTGCAACATCTTTACTTCCATATCTTGCAATAGACCATCTTGGTCAATTGCTTGCTGAAAGTGTTGCAGATCTTGGGGGTTGGTAAAAAAGGCACTGGCGTTCATACCAATGGCTTGTTGCCTGGTATAACCAAATAGTTGCTCGCAAACTGGGTTAATCTCTACAACCTGGCCTTCTGGTGTGGTGAGGTAAATTAGGTCCTTGGATTTTTCAAACAGATCCCGGTACTTTCCCTCCAGAGTTTCAACCTGGTGAAAGGCTTTTGAAAAACGCAATGATAACAAGACAGCCTGTACGAAAATAAAGGCCAAAAATCCATAGGCGGTAAGCTCGCCAAAGGAGAGCAAGCCTTGCTGATGCAATACATCGATGACAACGGTTGCAAATAGCACAAAACAGGCCAGACTAACTAAAAAGGCCCCTTCACGGCGTAAAAAGAAAATCCGGCCCAATACATATAGAGAATAAAGCACCTCAAGCAAGACAATGACTTGATAACAAGTCACGGTAGTACTAAAGGTGAGTGTATCGGTGAGCAGCATAAAGGTGCTGGAAACAAGCGCTAATCCAAAAGCGCCTCGAATGAACCACCTATGGATGTCTTTGGGATATAGGCTGTGTAGGAATAAGGCAAACAAAGGCGGTCCAAAATAAAAGGTGAGATATTCAGTGCGCAATGTTCCGGCCCAGCTTAACTCGGGCAAGAGATCAAGCAGAAGGTTTTGATCGGTAACGCCAATGCGAATGGCAAACACCCAGCACGACAAGGCAAAATAAAGCGGGGATACATTTTGGGACCGCAAGGCATACAAGCAGATGTGATACAAGCCCATGATGAACAATATCCCAAGGGATAGGGCTTGTACAAACCAGGCTTGCCGTTGGTGTTGCTGTATGGGCTGCGGTAAGCCAAGCCAAATATCATTGCGGAACCCTCCATTGCGGTGATAAAAGTTAGAGATGTGGATAACAATATCTACCATTTCTTGTTCAGCCTGGAAATAGACCACTTGAGGTTTTTTATAGGGGACCATCTCTGCGCGTGTTTTTCCCACCCGCCCATTTTGCGCTATTAGGCGGCCATCAATCCACAAACTGTAAGCGTAACTTTGGCCGTCGAGATACAGTCCATAAACTTGTTGGGTATCGGGTACGTGCAGTGTAAGCTGGTAAGTGGCGTACCCTTGAGTGGGAAGGGTTTCGCCGTTGATTTCATAGTCATCCCAACCATTTGGGACAGGCACATAGATTGCCGAGGTGGCGTTGACTTGATCCGGCAAAAGCAGTTCTTGCCAATAAAAGGCCCACTCGCCTGCAAGGGAAACCGCGCCATCACCAAAGTCCCAAGTATGCAGATCGAGCACGCCCTGGATGGCCTGTGGGGCGGCTTTATCTGAATATAGTGCTTGTTGACAGGCAGACAAGCCTACGAGCGCTATCACCAAGCAGACGAATAATCGAGTTTGTTTTGACATGGTAACTGTAAAATAGAACCTCGTTGTTTCTGAACAACGCCTAATCAAAAGAGCGAGAGATCTTTGCCCAGATGCAGCGCATCAAGCTTGATGCGGCGCATCAGCAGGCGTGATAAGGGCTATTAGCTTGTCGTACTCAAAGTCGCGGACCCATTGCGCGAGTGTGTCGGCCAGATGGGGCACTTGCGGGCGGACAGCCTCAATGAGCGTGAGCATCTGCTCAGGTTCCAGCACGACAGCCGCCTCGTACAGTTCAGCCACCCACGTGGTAGGTAATGTCTCAAGGGTAGCGCCCAAGTCCTCCAGCGACACACTCGTTGCCGCCTCAGGCACGGGCGTGATCGCCTCGTAGATAAAGCGCACGCCCAGGTGACGGTGCAGCACGTCAAAGATCTCGCGCTCGCGGAAGGGCTTGCGCACAAAGTCATCGCAGCCCGCCGCGAGAATGGTCTTTCGGTCTTCCTCAAAGGCGCTGGCGGTTAGCGCGACGACGATGACCGAGCAGCCTGTGGCTGCCGCGCGCGCCTTGATCTGACGCGTCGCCTCATAGCCATCCATAACGGGCATCCGCATATCCATCCACACCAGGTGCGGTTGCCACGCCTCCCACATCTCGACACCCTCCGCGCCGTTGACTGCGTAGCGCACCTCAAAACCGAACGGTGTGAGTAGTTCAACCAGCAATTCGCGGTTGGCGAGATGGTCCTCAGCGACGAGGATGCGGAAAGGCCCGCCGTCGGGCGCAGTCTGGTCCGGTTCGATCCCAGTGACGTGGCTCTGCGGCTGCAAATCGAGCGCTTTTACCGCGTCTTTGGCGGCTAGGGCAACCGGTATCCGCACGTGGAAGGTCGTACCCTGATCAACGATGCTGTTCACGCCGAGTTCACCGCCCATCAAGTGGACGAACTGTTGGCTAATAGGCAGACCCAGGCCCGTCCCCTCCTGCGATTGTTGCCCACTGGCGGTCTGAACGAAGGGATCAAAGAGCGCGTCCATTTCTTCCGGCACAATGCCAGTGCCGGTGTCCTCCACTTCAAAGCGCAAGAGAATGCACGATGCAGCATCAGGCGCGTCGTCTTTTCCAACATCAGCCGCCTTACGCTGGCATCCCACCCGCAACGTGACACCACCTTCTTCCGTGAACTTGACCGCGTTGCTAAGAAGGTTCATCAAAGCCTGGCGCAGCTTGCCCTCGTCAGCATAGATGTAGCGCGGCACGTCCGGTGCAATATCCAAGAGCAGCGCGAGGCTCTTGTCATCAGCGCGCAGTTGGAACATCTCTTGCAAGCTGTGGATTTGCCGGTGCAGGTCGAAGGCGTTTTCCTGGAGCGTGGTGCGCCCAGCTTCGATTTTGGACATTGTGAGCACATCGTTGATGAGACCGAGCAGATGCTCGCCGCTGCGGGCAATGGTCTCCAGATGTTCTTGCTGCGTGGGTTTGATGTGCGGATCGCGCGCCATCAGTTGAGAAAAGCCCAAAATGGCGTTGAGCGGCGTGCGCAGTTCGTGGCTCATATTGGCCAAAAAGTCACTCTTGGCTTGGTTAGCGACTTCGGCTCTTTCTTTGGCAGTGGCTAATTCCTCGTTCGATTGGGCCAACTGCTCCGTCCGTTCTGCTACCTGCGTTTCAAGCGTCCGTTGTTGGCTCTTGATTGTAGCTATCCGCAGGTACCATGTGCCTGCAATTATGGCCGCGACTATGAGCAACACACATGTCCGAAACCACATCGTTTCCCAAAATGGGGGTGGAATGATAACTTGAACTGAAACACCTGATTCATTCCACACCCCATCATTGTTTGAGCCCTTTACTTTGAAGGTGTATGTTCCCGGGTCCAAGTTTGTGTAGGTGGCAAAGCGGCGGTTTCCTGAATACACCCAATCTTGGTCAAATCCTTCCATCATGTAAGCATATTGATTTTTTTCAGGAATAATGTAATTCAAGGCGGCAAACTCGAATGAAAACACTTTGTCTTCATACGATAAGACAATCTCTTCAATCTCTGAGATAGATTGTGATAGTGGTGAGTCTTTGGCAATGGGGACCGATTCATTAAAGATCTGAAAATCGGTTAGCACAACCGGTGGTAGATAGGGATTGTCTTTGATTTTCTCTGGATAAAATGCGCTCACGCCATGAACGCCGCCGAAAAACATCTCGCCGCTGGCGCTTTTATGAAAGGCTCCCGCATTGAACTCGTTGCCCTGCAAACCATCTCTGAAATCATAGTTCTTGAATGTCTCGGTTTGTGGATTGAACTTGGACAATCCTCGATTTGTACTGAGCCACAGATTGCCCCCCTCACTGTCAAGTGAAGCCTCACCATCAGGTGAGACCTCTTCCAGAATGCCGTAAATTACGTCATTCGGTAGGCCATCTTTTTCATAGTAATGGGTAAAAGTTTCGTCTGTTTGGTTAAAGCGATTCAGACCACTACCCGTTCCGATCCACAAGGTGCCCGTTTGATCTTGCTGAATGGCTTTGATTCTATCGTTGCTTAGGCTATGGGGGTTGTCAGGATCAGCTCTGTAATGAGTAAATGTTTGTGTTTCACGATCAAATCGGTTCAGCCCACCCTCATCGGTGCCTACCCACAGCGTGCCGGATTGGTCTTCGAAAATTGCCTTGATCACATTGTGGCTAAGACTCTCGGGGTCATCAGGATTAGCCGCATAATGGGTAAAGGTTTCAGTTGCAGGGTCAAACGCGTCCAATCCCTTGCCAAATGTTCCGATCCAAAGGATACCTTGCCGGTCTTTGTAAATTGTCCAGATTACGTTATGACTCAAACTGTTCGGGTTATCAGGATCGGCTTTGTAATGGGTAAAGGTCTGGGTTTCACGATCAAATTTGTTCAGCCCGCCGCCAAGCGTTCCCATCCAAAGCGTCCCTGTCTGATCCTCTGCAATCGTCCAAACTCGATTTGCGCTTATGCTCCCCGGCGTGTCTGGGCCAGCTTTGTAGTGGGTAAAGGTCCGAGTTTTGCGATCATAGGCATTCACCCCACCACCGATTGTGCCCATCCAAAGTATCCCCTCGGAATCTTCATACACGCCCATCACAAAATCGTAACTGAGGCTATTGGGATTTCCAGGCTCAGTCCCAAGATGTAAGAATTTCTGGGTGTTTGGGTCAAGCAGATTGACCCCTTTGCCTACCGTGCCAACCCAGAGTGTGCCCGCACGGTCAAAGTAAACTGCGGCCACGGTATTGTGGCTCAAGCTGCCGGGATCATCGGTGTTGTGTTGATAGGTGATAAAAGTCTGTGTTTCACGATCAAACTTGTCGAGTCCACCTCCACGGGTTCCAATCCAGAGATCGCCCGAGATATCTTCTGTGATGTCATCGATTTCGTCGTGGCTTATACTCGTTGGATCAAGAGGATTATGCCGGTAATGGGTGAACGTGCCACTTCCGGTGATGGCAGGGTCAAAGCGATTCAATCCTCCCTGTTCAGTGCCGAACCATAGGATTCCCGTCCGGTCGAGATATATGGACCACACTGTATCATCACTCAGGCTGTTAGGATTATTGGGATTATGCTGGTAGTGAACAAAGTGCCCTGTGTCTGCCTGATCTGAGCGGGGGTCAAATCTATTCAGACCTCCTCCTTCCGTAGCAATCCACAAAAAGCCTGACTGATCTTGAGCTATTGACGACACAGCATCGTGACTCAGGCTGTTAGGATTATCCGGATCGTGTTGATAACGCACGAATTGTCCGGTGTCCCGATCGAATCTATTCAATCCTCCCCCCCTGGTTCCGATCCAAAGAATCCCTGATTGATCCTCATAGATGGCCTGGACATGATCGTGGCTGAGACTGTGCGGATCCTCCGGATCATGGCGATAACGCGTGAACTGTCCAGTGGTCCGATCGAATTTATTAACCCCTCCGTTTTTGGTGCCAACCCAAAGCGTACCGGCGCGATCTTGATACAATGCGTTGATGAAATCGTCGCTCAAACCCGTGTTATCATCCGGATCACAAGTATACACTTTGAATCCATATCCGTCATATCTGTTCAACCCGTCCTGGGTGCCGATCCAGATAAACCCCAGTTGATCTTGCAAGATTTGCCTTCCATCGTTTTGAGAAAGACCATTTTCCACTGAAAGGTGGGTGAATTTGAGGCGACGTCCCAAGTCTGTTGGTGGCTCATCCCCTTTTTGAGCATAGGTGCTATGGCTTGGCACAGCGGTCGTCAGCAGAAGCAAGATTGCTACGAATGCAAATGACTTTTTCATTTCGGTAACCTCCACTAGTTGATAATTATGAAAGATTGTCGTAGAGATGTTTTTTCACCGTCTTTCCTCTATTGTCATTTTGACTCTTTATGCATCGGGTGCAATAAGAGCTATCAGCTTGTCATACTCAAAGTCGCGGACCCATTGCGCGAGCGTGTCGGACAGATGGGACGCTTGCGGGCGGACAGCCTCGATGAGCGCCAGCATCTGCTCAGGTTCCAGCACGACGGCCGCTTCGTACAGGTCAGCCGCCCACGCGGCAGGCAACGTCTCGACGGCGGCACGCAAGTTCTCCAGCGACACACTCGCTGCCGCTTTATGCGTAGGCGTGATCGCCTCGTAGATAAAGCGCACGCCCAGATGACGGTGCAGCACGTCAAAGATCTCGCGCTCGCGGAAGGGCTTGCGCACAAAGTCATCGCAGCCGGCTTTGAGAATGTCCTCGCGATTCTCCTCAAAGGCGCTGGCAGTTAGCGCAATGACGACGACCGGACGACCCGTGGCTTCCGCGCGCTCCTTGATCTGGCGCGTCGCCTCGTATCCGTCCATCACGGGCATCCGTATATCCATCCACACCAGGTGCGGCCGCCACGCCGCCCACACCTCGACGCCTTCTGCGCCGTTGACCGCGTAGCGCACGTCAAAGCCAAAGGGCGTGAGTAGCTTGATCAGCAATTCGCGGTTGGTGGGTTTATCCTCAACGACGAGAAACCGGAAAGGCCCGCCGTCTGGCGCGGTCTGGCCCGGCTCAATCCCGGTAACGCGGCGCTGCGACTGCAAATTGAGCCCTTTGACCGTGTCTTGGGTAACCAGGGCCACCGGTATCTGTACACAGAAGGTCGTGCCCTGCCCCACGATGTTATTCACGTCGAGTTCACCGCCCATCAAGTTGACGAACTGCTGGCTAATGGGCAAACCTAATCCAGTCCCTTCCTGCGATTGTTGTCCGCTGGCGGTCTGGATAAAGGGGTCAAAGAGTGCGCCCATTTCTTCTGGCGCAATGCCGACGCCGGTGTCTTCCACTTTGATGGACAGAATGATGGGCGTTGAGGCATCGAGCGTGGCGTCCGCGGCCTCAGCATCCTGACGCCGGCATCCCACCCGCAACGTGATACCACCTTTTTCCGTAAACTTGACCGCGTTTCCCAGCAAGTTCATCAAGACCTGGCGCAACTTGCCTTCGTCAGCGTAGACGTAGCGCGGCACGCCCGGTGCAATGTCCAGGCGCAGCGTGAGGCCCTTGTCGTCGGCACGCATTTGGAACATCTCTTGCAAGCCGCAGAGTTGCCAATGCAAGTCGAAACCGTTTTCCAGGAGCGTGGTGCGTCCGGCCTCGATTTTGGACATTGTGAGTACGTCGTTGATCAGACCAAGCAGATGCTCGCCGCTGCGGGCAATCGTCTCCAGATACTCTTGCTGCGTGAGCGTGACGTGTGCATCGCGCGCCATCAGTTGCGAGTAGCCCAGGATGGCGTTGAGCGGGGTTCGAAGTTCGTGGCTCATATTGGCCAAAAAAACACTTTTGGCTTCATTGGCCACCTCTGCCTTCTGTTTAGCAATTTCCAGTTGGGTGTTAGTCTCGGTCAATTCTTTGGTTCGATCGGTCACCAATGTTTCAAGGTGATGCTTTTGGGACTCTATAGTTTTGACTCGCACCTTTAAGAAAGTAAATCCAGCACCGGCTATCAGTGCTATGATTAAACCTCTAACCCACCACGTTTCCCAAAACGGGGGTAGAATACTTATTTTTACCAAGGCCTCATTGGGATTCCACGAGCCGTCAAAATTTTGCACTTTGACTTTAAAGGTATAGTTACCCGAAGGAAGATTCATATAGGCGCGAGAGGTTTGGTCTCCCATATCGCGCCAAAACTGATCGTACCCTTCAAGAATAGTTTGAAAATGTTTTGTTTCAACGCGATAATCCAAACTGGCATAACGAAATCTTACGCTTTGCTGATCATAAGCCAAACGATATACTCCATCTTCCAAGGGGGGGGGCGGCAACTCGTACGCCTGGCCCTGTTCGTCAATTTTGGGCAGGGTAACAGCATCTATGTGTACATTCAACGGGAAGGGTGTCGAGTCGAATTTTACCAATCCGGCTCCTGTACCAACCAAAATATTGCCGTCGTGGTCCAACCCCAAGGAATAGATGGTGGAATTATTCAGGCCATCGGCGTAAGAATAATTTTTTCTAAATTCTCCCGAAACAATACTGCTTAAACCAAAGCCGTCCAGGCCAACCCAAACCGTATCATCAGGCCCAACCACTATAGAGCGCGACGCATTGAGAATGGCGGTATCATTGCTGGTGTAACTTTGGGCCACTTTTTTCCCCACAAATTGCATGACCCCACCATCCGAAGTAACCATCCAAATGTTGTGCTGAGAGTCTGTGTCCATAGCCCGTATCCGGGAGCCGATAAAACCATCCGCTGCGGTGTACTGGCGGATAAATGTGCCGTCACTCTGGAGCAGATTTAGGTTCTGGTTCTTGGCCCCTACCCAAATATTGCCTTGCTCATCTTGCAACAAGCTCTCAATGCGTACTTTTATAGTCGGGTCTTGCACGCCGGAAAGTGTTTTAACAATTTCATCCTGGTCCAGTAAAGCGATTCCCCCCTCGGTACCAATCCACAGCCGGCCTTGGTTATCCTCCAATAGCGACCAGACCGCATTGTCGGGCAAACCTTGTGCTGTGGTATAGGTACGCGCCACGTCACCCTCAACCAGCAAGGTTAAGCCATTGGTTGACCCTACCCAAACCCAGTGCCGGCTATCTTCCAGGACCGCTTTGATATTGTCAGAACCCAGGCCGTCCTCAATTTTGTAAGTTTTCAAGACGGTGTCACCCGCAAACAGACACAAGCCGTTGGAGGTACCCAGCCAAATTTGTCCGGCGTGGTCAGTCATCTGAGAATAAACTTTGGGGCCGGCATACGCTTGCATGATCCGGTCTTTGGTAATTTTACTGACTCCATTGGCCGTACCAATCCAGATATTGCCGTCTTTGTCCTGAAAAATACTCAAAATGAGGTTGTCTGCCAGGCCATCGTCGGTGGTAAAAATATCAGGCTCTTCACCCGGATGATATCGAATCAGGCCGTTGGCAGAACCTAGCCAAAAGGTGTTATCATCGTCAACCAGCGCGGTTTCAAGAAAACCAAGTATTGGCTCAATGACAGATATCACTTTGCCATCTTTAATTTGGCTTAGGCCTCCATCAATATCACTAACCCAAATGTTGCCTGTTTTATCCTCAAACAGTTCATGAATATCACTGCCTCTAAGACCATCTTCTTTGGTAAAGGTTTGTTCAATTTGACCATTATTGAATTGGACCAACCCCTCAAATGTGCCCACCCAAATACGATTATCCCGATCTTTTAACAACCTGAATCCTTCGCTAATACTATCCTGAGCAGTGTAGGTTTTAACAACCTGATCACCAGAAATTTGCACCAATTGGTGTTCGTTTCTGCTCATATACCATATATTGCCCTGCTCATCTTCAATTGGGGCTGTCCAAATTGGGAGTCCCAAACTGAATGTGGCCGTAACCTTACCATTGCTAATTTTGTTCAATCCTCCATTGGTACCCGCCCAAATACTCCCTTGACTGTCATGAAACAAATTGAGGACAATGTTAGAAGCCAGACCATTTCGCTGGCTAAAGAGTTGATAAAATTGGCTGCCGTTATATTTCCAAATGCCTTGATTGGTGCCGACATAGATATAGCCTGCTTTATCTTGTACAAATCCCTTAATATCTTGTGCCAAAAGCCCTTCATATTTGCCATAGGTGGTAATAACAAGGTTAGATTTTTGGGTCTCTTCAAGTTGAACGCTGGGAGAAAGAATTTTTTTTGCCTGGCTCGACTCTGCAACAAATGGCAATCCTAAACAGAGTAATAAACTAAGGACAAGTTTAATTATATGTGTAGGTACACCATCGACAACTAGACTATTGCCCATTTTAGACTTGGTTTGGCTCATTGTTTTAGCTCCTCAATTCACTACCGGACACTTTTGACAAGTAAACAACAGATACTGAATTTTTAGCCACGAATTTCACGAATTCACACTAATTTTTGATTTACATTCGTGGCAATTCGTGAAATTCGTGGCTAAAGAAAAAAGTGTCCGGTAGTAAAGTTCCTCAACTAGGGCTTGCAGGGTGTCAAACAGAAAATCATCAACCAGGTCTGCCAGGGCCTGGGATTCATTTGTTTGACTAATTTGGTCGATAACCTAGTTAGCCTTTTCCAAGTTTGTCTCCTATGAACCCCACCTCGTTCCCAAACTGGAATCCAATTGCACATGTCAAAATTTTTACGCCTGACGCGACGTATCAGACGCCGTTTCAGACTCGATAAGAGACATCAGCTTGTCGTACTCAAAGTCGCGGACCCATTGCGCGAGCGTGTCGGCCAGATGGGGCGCTTGCGGGCGCACGGTTTCGATGAGCGCCAGCATCTGGTCGTTGTTCAGGGTGATGACTGCCTGGTACAGGTCTGCCGCCCACGCGGCAGGCAACGTCTCGACGGCGGCGCTCAAGTCTTCCAGGGATACACGCGCTGCCGCCTCAGGCGCGGGCGTGACAGCCTCATAGATAAAGCGCACGTCCAGATGACGGTGCAGCGCGTCAAAGATGTCGTGCACGCGGAAGGGTTTGCGCATAAAGTCATCGCAGCCTCCTGCCAACACTTTTGCGCGCTGCTCATCAAACACGCTGGCAGTCAGGGCAATGATGACGGGCACAGACCGGTTCCCAGCCTGTGCCTGAGCTTTGATGCGTCGGGTAGCCTCGTGCCCGTCCATGATCGGCATCCGCATGTCCATCCAGATTAGATGCGGCTGCCACTCTTTCCAGATTTCAAGCGCTTCTTGCCCATTGCTTGCTTCTCGCAGCTCAAAGCCCTGGTTGCCGGTTGGATCGGCAAACGGTTGCAAGAACTTGACCAACAGCTTGCGCGCGGTCTCCACATCGTCGACCGCCAATATACGAAAAGGGCCACCATCGGCGGCACGCTGCCCCGGCTCCAGTCCAATGACGCGGCGCGTGGGTGCTGCGGCCAGCACATCGGCTGCTTCCACGATCTCAACCTGCACGTCAAACTTGAAAACTGTCCCTTGGCCCACCTGGCTATCGATGGCAAGTACACCGCCCATTAAGCGCGTGAACTCGCGGCTGATGGGCAAGCCCAACCCGGTGCCCTTTTCCGATCTCTGTCCGCTGCTTGTTTGGGCAAAAGCCTCAAACACTTTGTGCAGTTCGTCAGGGGCGATGCCGGGGCCGGTGTCTTGTACATCAAAGCGGATAGAGGCAAACATCTTGTGCCCGGCATCATCACTATCTCTATCTGCCCGCACGCGCAGCGTCACGCCACCCTCCTTTGTGAACTTGATCGCGTTACCCAACAGGTTAATGAGCACCTGGCGCAGCTTGCCCTGATCGGCGCAGACGTAGCGCGGTACATTGGGCGTGCGCTCATAGAGTAGTGCCAAGCCCTTCTGATCGGCGCGCATGCGGAACATTTCTTCCAAGCTCAGGAGCATATGGTGCAAGTCAAAGGCTTCCAGCTGTAACTCGACACGCCCGGCCTCGATTTTGGACATTTCCAGCACGTCGTTGAGCACGTTAAGCAGGTGTTCTCCACTGCGATTGATGATTTCCAGACTTTCCCTGTGTTCCGTAGGAAAGATCGGATCACGTTCCATCAGTTGGGAAAACCCCAGGATGGCGTTGAGGGGGGTACGCAGTTCGTGGCTCATATTGGCCAGAAAGACGCTCTTGGCGCGGTTCGCAGCTTCGGCAGCATCTTTCGCCTCGGCCAGTTCAAGCGTTTGTCTCTCCAGTTGATCCCGTTGTTGTCCCAACTCTGTTGCTCGTTTTTCTAACACCTGGTTTGCGTCTTGCAAGGCAGCCTCCGCTCGCTGCCGCTCGGCTAGCTCTTGCTGGGCAAGACTGTACAACTGGGCGTTGTGAATAGCCACCCCTATCTGATTAGCCAGGGGACGAAGCAGATTGGCATCCCCCTCGTCGAAACTGGCGACCTTGTCATCCTGCACATCGAGGATGCCGACTACCTCTGCTTCCACACCAAGCGTAATCGGGATGGCCATTTCAGAGCGGGTATTGGGAAAGAGAGGGTGGAACAGCCAATCTTCCGCCTTGTGCACGTTATCGACGATGACAACTTTACAGGTACGGGCGGCGCGGGCTATCAAGCTTTTGGGGGCATCCAGGCGAATAGAGACACCTCCGGTCTTTATCTCAGCCCCTGCCCGACCAACTCCCTCTGTTGCTATCAGCTTTTCGCGCTCATCGTCGAGCAGGAAAATATGGACATGATAAAAATTAAACTCGTTTTGTAAACGGTTGACCACATAGCGCAATAACTCGTTCAGGTCCAAAATGGCGGTCAGTCGCCGGCTGATTTCGGCGCTGGTTTCCAAGGCGTGGGTTCGCTCACGAACACGGTCTTCCAGGGTTTCAAAGGAATGATGCAGACGCCTCGCCATCGTGTCAAAAGCTTGGGCCAGCATACCAATTTCATCGCGCGTTTCAACCACAACCGTGTGGCTCAAATCCCCTTGGGCTATGGCCGTGGCCACTTGGGTCAGGTTGGAGATGGGATGGGTGATGTCACGGGCTATGAGAAGCCCCACACCGGTCACGAGTAACACAGCCACGCCCATGATACCCAGGACTGATCTACCGAGGTGGTGAGTCGCGGCAAAGGCTTCCGCTGTGTCGATCTCGGCCACCAAAGCCCAGGTCTGATTGCCGAACCCCATTGGCCGGTAGGCGCTAAGTACCGAGACATCCCGGTAGTCTATGACTTGGGCAACACCCGTCTCCCCCGCCAGCGCCTGTTGCACCGCCAGGCTGTCCACTTTTTGTTCGAATGTGGTGCTCTCTGGGATAAAACGCGAATCAGTGCGCATGAGCCTATCCGGGCCCACCAGGTAGACTTCCCCCGTCTCGCCCATAAAACCGGTGCGACCTTGAACCAACTCGTTGACTCGATCCAGGGACAATTGGTAAATGAGAACACCCACATTCTGATCATTTACCACAATAGGCGTGCCCACAAAGCTGGCAGGAATTCTCCTAGAGGGACCATAGTGGGGAAAATCGGTGAACTCGATCTCATTGCTGTTGGTACTGGTGTGCAGCCCCTGAAATAGGTCGGCGATGTGGGTGTTGCGATAGGGACCGGTCAGCAAATTGGTCCCAAAGTCATCCCCTTTGTCATAGTTGTACACAACCGTACCCTCAGGCGCTACCAGGTAGAGATCGTCATATCCCATAGTTTCAACGACTTCTTTGAACAGTCCGTGGTAGCGGGCGTGGGCAATGTCATAGGGAGTAGCGTGGCCCGAGTCGACCAAATTCGGGTTTTCCAGGTAACCTAACCGTCGAACGGCATAAAAATCGTCCGTCAAGGCAAAGGCCTGAATTGCTTCGACGACAACTGGGAATTTGGATACCAGGATAATGTCCTCTTCCACCAACTGAAAAAATGCTTCAATTCGTTCGGCCTTCAAATCACGCACCGCGACCAGTTGATTGGACACTTGCTCAGACAACGCATTCTGCGACTGAACAAAGGTCAGCCAGCCTACAATCACCAAAGGGCTAATGGAAACGGCCAAGAAAACCAGGATCAACCTGGTCCGCAGCGAGTTAAAGAAAACAAGATCCCTCCTGATTCTGGTAGTTGGTAGCCGGTCACTCATCAACGTCTCCCTACACTTACCTCTCCCCCCGCTCCTGGCGTGGCCGTTACGGTTTGATTTGCAGGTCTGCTTGTCTAAATTCCTCGGGCCAGACGATCACTTCTTCACCATCCATATACTGAACCACAAAGTGAGTATAGTAGCCCGTGCCAACAACTGGATCGGGTATGGTTTCCGGCGTGTATTTATACCCGGGCTGAAAAACGCCACCAGTGAAAGTGAACTCGCCGGTTTGTATCTTTTCCTGGCCTAACCTGTACAGGGTCTGGCTGTTCAGTTCACCATACCGTTCAAAGGTCGCCTGGGCAACCCGGATGAAAAAGTTAGCGGCATCATAGGCTGCCCCAGCGCCTATTGGGCTGGGATAAACGCCCCACCGGGCTTCATACTCTCTGGCAAATACTTTTCCCTCGTCAGTTACCCAGTCTGGAATGCGATCCAGGACATAGTTGGACGAGCCGCCGGTTAGCTCATACCAATTGCCGGTCCAGCCCAGGCCATCGCACACGACGAGCGACTTGAGGCCGACCTCATCTATTTGCTCGATCAGAGCAATTCTAGAGTCTATGCCTGTGCTGGTTACAGCCAACAGACCAACATCTGCCTCCTGGAACTGGTTCAACACGGCGCGGAATTCAGTCTGGTCCGGTGGAAAGTACTGCTCGGCTGCAACAGTCCAGCCCGCGCTCTCAAGCGCTTTCTTGAGGCCAGAACCGAGGCTATGACCATAGTCGGTGTCTTCCATATAAATGGCAGCTCGTTTCTCTCCCGCGTCCACTAGTCCATTGGCGATGGCCTCTTCAATGGCTGTCACATAGTTAACGGCCCGGTACTTGCCAGGGGCCGGAAGCATCTTGAAATTCCAATAGCTATATTTTTCCGGATTGGCTTGGACCTTGTCGTTAACAAGTTCAGTAACGCCCCCGGAGAAAAAGTGCGGTATCTTGTATTCGGCCGTCACCTCCATCACCGCCACGGCAACCGAGCTGTGAAAGTTCCAAAAGCCGGCCTGGATGCCATCCTGACGTATGGCTTTATCATAGGCGTTGGCAGCCTCATTCGGATCAGATTGAGAATCGATCCAGACCAACTCGATTTGATAGTCACCGATTCGATAGTCAATCTCTTCAAACGCCATCGTAACAGCATTTTTGCCTTCTTCGCCGATTGTAGCACTGGGACCGGTGAATGGACTCAGCACACCCACTTTTAGGTTTTTTTCCTCGGCAACGGGCATTTCTGTAGGCTGAGGCGTGCCGCACTGGGTCGTCAGGGTGGCCAAAAGTATCATCCATAATAAGGACTGCATCTTGGACTTTGTCATATCCTTCTCCTTTTGTTAGCGCTTTGTCAAGATGAGTTCGACTATGTCACTATCGCCTGATAGTTGAGGTTTGCAATACTCTTTGCAGACTACATCAAAGCTTGTTTTTAGCCAAAAGTATTGTAACTCGCAAGTACCTAAAACACAACCAAGTAAAGCTAACAAGATAGCAAAACAAACCAAAAGGTACAACCCTGGCCTAATCCGGCACTGCTCATACCAACCCGACTACCGAGTTTTTTGACAATGTGCTGGATGATGGATAGTCCCAGACCGTGACCCTTGATGCGGGTCTGGTGGAAGCGCGTAAAAGGCGTAAAGACCTTTGCCTGTTCCTCCGGCGTGAGTTGTGCCGGTACTTGGTTCACCACCGTGTCCATATCGAACTGCTCGCACTCGACCTCGTCGGCCTGGTGGCGCACGCTGGCAAAGAGCAAAAGCGCCTCAATGATGTCGCGCAAGGAAATGCCGACGGAACGTAAGAAACGATTACAGACCACGATTGACGTATTGACAAGGGAACGGATAGACTTGACGGTGCAACTGGAAGCGGCGACCCTTACCGGTGAACAAATACAGACGAAAACAGAGTTTGCAAAGCGGGTGAACGGCAGCCTGGACATTGCGGATACCGAATTTGAGAAGCAAAGGCGACTGATCGAACTAGTAGACGTGCAAGCGGCACTGACAGTAAAAGATGGGGAACGAGTTATCTATGTGCGCTAATTCAAGAGTTTGGGCAAGATGACCAGTCGCTCGACGGGGCTGGATTGGCGTTCATTTGAACGGCGGCGATTGTTATGGTGTGAGGTGCTTGTTTTTGCATAATATCCTCCACGCTTGAAACCAACCTGCCTAACACTAGAACGAGACTTTGGCGAGAAAAGATTACAAATGCTTTTGGCTTTTGAGATTTCGTGAGGTCAGTTGCAGACCCTAAAGATTTTGGTGCAAAATATGACGAAAAAGGGGCATTATCTGGCGCAAAACACTGTCTGCACAGTCTTGAGCGAAACCTTTAGGGTCTCACCCCGCAAAGTCCTCTAGAGCCATACTTTTTATTGACCAAGATCGGACACAGATAAATTGCAGACGGAGCGACGAAATCCGTAAAATCCGTGTCCCAAAAACTGAAAATCTCGTTCTAGTACTAATTCCTCCCTTGAATCAACGGCAGGTATACGAAATCGCTCATATAATCCATAACTTGTTCATAGGCACGAAGCGCACTGATAAATGCTCCGTCGAACGTTGCATAGACCATGTAATCCCCGGCTAGGAATAGGGGGCCTTGGATTGTTTGATCTGTCTGCAAAGTCCACAGGGTCTGGTGATAGTTTTTGCCGAATACGGGGAACGCATGGGTGAAACGTTGAATGTCGTGCCCAGATACTTTGGTTCTGATAGTGGGATCATAGATTTCTAAATCGCTGAGCGTATTTTCCAAAATGTCTGCATCAGACAGATTCAAAAGGGCAGGGTCGGCGGCGCTCTCGGGAGCAATGTAGACACCCAGTATGCCTTTTTCATTGTACTCGGCATCGACCTGCGTGCGAATGGCATCGTAAAGCGTGACAAAAAAGGTATCGAAACATGCCGTTGTCCAGGCATCATACCACAATCGTTTGGAAGTAAAGAGATTCAGGGTCACGTAACTGCTGTAGGTAATATTCTCCAGAGCTTGACGTACGGCCTGAGAAAATCCATCGGAAACAATCGCGGCCGTGATTGGTGCGGGGGCGGTCAGCACTACGCTATCTGCCGTGATGGTATAGCTTTCTCCACCCTGCTGATACGTGACTGAAACCGACTCGTCGGCATTGACACTGACCTGGCTAACTTTTGACCCGGTCGCTATTTTTCCGGTCAAGAGGCTCACCAAGGTGTCAACCACTTGTATCATTCCATTGGGAAAGGTATACACTTCGCTGTCGTTGGCGCTTTCAGCATCGGGTAAATCATAGGACATTTCGGGAACGTTGAACAGAAATGACAGGTCTTGATTATTGGCCCCAAACAGTCCCCGATTCTCTATATTGACAAAAGACTGGACCAACGAGTCATAGTCGTTCGTTTGTAGCCATTCGTCGACGCTTTGGCTATCAAGTTGGGCAAAGTCCGCCAAATCTTCTGGCGTATCGAAAACTGCATCTTCGATTCCGTCATCATTGAGTGCGATCAACTCGTCTTGTAGGTCCCAATAATCGATTTTTTCTGCCGAGTCTAAAAAGTCCAGGATAGTTGGGCCATGATAGATGGTGCCATTGTATGCTACTGCATCGGTTGGAGGTGGTACCTGGACGGGGGTCAATCCCAGCGCCGTAAACCAGTCTGCCATCTCTCCTTCTGGTTCTCCGGTGTACTCGCATCCTTTGGGATAGTGGAAGCCTTCCCACTGACCGGAAATGATGCGTCCACCCACAACGTTTTCTTTTTCTAGCAACAAAATGTTTTTGTGTCTCACAAAGTAGGCAGTGGCTAGACCACTGATACCGCCTCCAATGATTAGCACATCGTAATGATCGTTAGTGCCGAGTTGTGTATTGCTGTCTGCGGAATGCTTGGTTATGGGTAGAATGCTTCCTCCGATGGATGCAGATGCCAATTTCAAGAAACGCCGGCGACTAACGGGGCGCAGTGGCTTTGGCAATTGATCGGTCTGGTTTTTTGCTTTCTTCATTTCTGTCCGATTGAGATATCTAGTCTGAAACAGTCAACTGGATCTCGAAAAGCACGGGCCACAGTTTTCCAGTGACAAACAATCGGTCTCCCTCAGCGTCGTACGCAATGCCGTTAAGCACGTCAACCGCTTGGGCGAGGTTGGTGTGACTCAAAAGCCCTTTCAAGTTTATCCATCCAACTACTCGCCCTGTTTGAGGATCAATTCTGGCGATCCGGTTCGTCTGCCAGACGTTGGCATAGACCTCGCCCTGAATGTATTCCAACTCGTTGAGCCTGACCACGGGGCCGTTGTTGTCGTACACCTCAACTTGACCGATTATCTCGAGGGTTTCAGGGTCCAAAAAGTAGAGTGTCGATGTACCGTCACTCATGATCAGACGTTCTCCATCGTGCGCGAGTCCCCAACCTTCGGTTGGATAATTAAAAGTTTTGAGCAACTGAAAGCTGTCCTTGGCATAGACAAAGCCAATGTGGGATCGCCAGGTCAATTGGATGATTTGATCGCCATAAATCGTAATACCCTCGCCAAAGAACTGTTGCGGGAGTCGGTAAATCTGCAAAACGTTCCCGGTTTCCAATTCCACCTTGCGCAGCGATGATCGTCCGTAAAGCCCTGTTCCCTCGTAAAAGATACCGTCTGTAAAGACCAATCCTTGTGTGAAAGCATTCAAGTCGTGAGGGTATGTTTGGACAACGGTGTATGTGTAGACCGGAGGAGGGGTGCGCTGCGTGTAAATAACGGGCGCGTAAACATGTCCAGTGAGTGGAAGCGTAACACTTTGTGAAGGAAGCATCGGGCCGACGAATTCATCCACCGTAGGGGTTTGTGTCGTATCAACATCATTATGGGCAACCTGCTGCTCCAGAGTGGGGGGCTGAGTAGGGATGACTGGACTGGGAGTGGGCAGCATTGAAAAAGCCGTTGCTTGCGTAGTGGGTTCGACCTCGGCGGGTTCGACTGAATTGGAGATAATGTTGCCAACTGTCAGGCCCAAGAGGGCTATAACAAACACTGCTATTACAAGGTAGATTTTCAAATTGGGTTTTTTAGACATTGTACTCTCGTTGATTAAAGATTGTTTTTTTGGTCGCGCATTTTGCCTCAATTCATCCCAGCAATATCGGCCAATCAATTGTCTGTACCGTTTCACGCAGCCGGTGATCGTCGTCAACGGCGTGAAAAGTTAGGTTTGTAAAAATTTGTTTGCATAGCGCGCGCACCGGCTCCAGCAGTACGACGGTATCCCCAAGCCCATGGTAAACGACGGTTGGCACCGAAACGGGCTTGGGTGGCGGATCGGCGAAACCGGGCCAGGTCAAGGCCGGGGCCAGCAGGATGAGCTTTTTTACCCGCGCTGGGTGCTGGCAGGTGAAAAGCGTTCCCATCAGTCCCCCAAAGCTAGAGCCGATGATGACCCAATCGGATTTGTCTGCTAGGATGGGCAAGAGCTGTGTCATCCGTTCTTCCAGTGGACCTCCAAAGTCTGGGGTGAGAACATGTGGGAACAGGCCGCGAAGCATGGTGGCCTTGAAACCCTGGCTGCTGCCTTCCAGCCCGTGGATGAATATGAGTGGGGTGTTGGTGTTCATACTGGCATCATTCATGATTTTGTTTGCTCCACCATTTTAGCAACGTGCTGCCATCGGTAAAGCCCAGTGGCAGGAGGGATCCCAGGGCAAAGAGAATCAAGTTCTCCAAAAAGAAAAATGTTGTGACCAGTCCCAGTGTCCCTCCCAAGGGACGCAACAGCAGTGCGATAGCGGCCGCCACGAGGCTCAGCAACAAGCTTGCTGCTGGCCCGCCCAAAGCGCGGCGGATGTGAATGTTGGCGGGCAATGGCGGTTCATCCCGTGGGTAGCGGGACATCCCCAGCACCCCAAACAACCGAATGCCAGTCATCGGGTAACCGGTCCGGCGGGCGGCCCAGGCGTGGCCCAGGTTGTGCACGATCTCGGAACCATAGTGTAACACGACGGCGACGAAACTGCCCGCAATCGCTTCTGTCAGGGGTACTTGGAACAGCATAATCGCTGCTCCGCCCAACAGTATCCACAACAAGACAAAGCCAACGATGGTTGATGGCATGGCACTCAGTTGCAGCCCGACTATTTGACCTAGTTGGATTTTGCTCATCTTTTTACTCCATTTCCATTGCCAGCATCTGGGAAATGACGACTTTTTGAACTTGACTGGTCCCTTCCACGATTTGGAGGATCTTGGCATCGCGCATCCACTTTTCTACGGGATACTCGCGCATATAGCCATAACCTCCCAAGACTTGGACGGCGTTGGTGGTGGTCCGCATCGCCATATCGGCACCGAATGCCTTGGCCATGCTGGCCTGGACGTTGCAGCGTAATCCTTGGTCGGCTCGCCAGGCGGCTCGCCATGTCAGGAGGCGGGCTGCGTCGATCTCTGTGGCCATGTCGGCCAGCATAAAGCGAATCGCTTGTTTGGCCATGATGGGCTTTCCAAACTGGACCCGCTCCTGGGCGTATTGGAACGCATACTCGTAGGCCGCCCGAGCCACGCCCACGGCGCAAGCCGCCACGATAGGCCGGGTGTGCTCGAAGGATTTCATCGCAATGAGGAAACCCTCTCCTTCCTCGCCCAGCCGGTTCTCGACCGGTACTCGCACGTCCTCCAGGATGACGTCGCCGGTGTGGCAGGCCCGCATCCCCATTTTGTCTTCCTTTTTACCTGCCGAGAGGCCCGGATAGTCTTTCTCAACGATAAAGGCCGTGATGGCTTGGTGCCCCCGGCTGGGGTCTACGGTGGCAAAGATGGCGTACAGGTCGGCAATGCCGCCGTGCGTGATGAATCGCTTTTGGCCGTTGAGCACGTAATGGTCGCCATGGCGCACGGCGGTGGTACGGATGGAGGCGGCGTCGGAACCAGCCTCCGGCTCGGTGAGGGCGAACGCGCCCAGACGGACGTTGTCGGCGTCGCAAAACCAGGGGATGTAGTGAGCCTTTTGCTCGTCGGTGCCGGCGATGGTGATTGGAATTGCCGCCAGCCCGGCGCCACTGATGGCAGTAGCGATACCCAGGCAGCCCCAGGCCAGTTCCTCGATCACCAGGCACGAGGTCAAAATGTCGGACACATCCCCGCCGCCGTATTCTTCGGGATAATGGTAGGATAGCAGGCCGACCTGGGCTGCCTTTTCAAGTACAGACCAGGGAGTCTCGTCGCTTTCATCGTATTCGGTAGCTACCGGGCGAATCTCTCGCTCGGCGAACCGGCGGGCCAGTTGACGCATTTGTTCTTGTTCGTCGGTCAGTTGGAAACCAATCATCAATTGAACCTCCCGAGTGCAATGTGAAGAACGTCAAAGCTAGATCAACCAGATTGTTAGTGTTTTTTTGAGGTGAGGACTCGCTTATTGTACTCTTTGCGTTGGGCAGTGTCAAGTGTGAGAACGTGGATGGGTAGGGCGATTGCCTTTATATTTCAGTGGTTCGAGTCCAACACGTAGCATAGCCCTTCGTGGATGGGTTGGATTCACGGATCATGCAAAACTGGGTTGGCCCGGCAAGCAGACCAACCCAGTCTCGTGTCTTGTATGTTTGCTTCAGTTAGCAGGCTGAGCTACCGCAGTGTTGAGGTCTTTTACCAGCGCTTCGACGTCAATACCGTGGGCCGTCGCGCCCTGCTCTAGATTCTCAAAGCGAGCGACGGCGCAACCGAAACACATCAGGCCGTGGCGCAAAAAGACCTCGACGGTCTGTGGGTACTTTTCTACAACGTCACCGATGGGCATATCTTTTTTGATTGTGTTCATTTGAACTCTCCTATCTTGATATTGGTTAGTGCGAGACCAATAGTCGTGCACACTTGCCCCCGATTATACGTGATATTATGGTTGTGGCAAGTTGCCGGGTTGCTTTGCCAAGTGTCACCTGGTCTGAAAAGTTTATGCCGAAAAGAGTTTGTCGAGTTGCATCAGCATGGCCAGATCACCGTCGGCGCAATAGTCCTCGTTCAAAAAAGCCTCAGTACCATTCATCTCTCCCTGCGAGATAGCCGTCCACACTACGGCTGAGCTTTTGATTATCAGGGTGGGTTGGTCCACGTCGCCGGGATGAAAGGTGCAGCGGTTCGATTCGATCTCTAGATAGCCCGCGCCGCCGCCATCGCCGCTTAGGTGGAACTGGATGGTCGCTTGCAGGCCATTGGACGCCTCGGCGTTAAAGGCAAGGGGCATAAACTCGATCAATTGCAAACCGGTCAGGTTGTCTGGTATTCCGCTGCTGCGTCCTCCACCTTGTCGCGCTGCGGCCCGCTGCGGATACCAGCCGGGAAACCATACGGAAACGAAAATCCCAATCGCCAACAAAGAACGGGGAATGACGGCCACCAAAATGATGCGTGCTGTTCCTTCCAGCCCCAGCACCATCGCCGGCCCCCCGACGAGGGCCTGCACCGTAAAGATCATTCCCCAGACGGTGGTAATGATCTGGTTCGTCTTGATAAAGATCGGGTTGTCCCAAAAGGCTTTGTCCCAGTCCTCCTTGGCATAATCGTAGGTAAAGGGGTTGCCGACTATGAGCGATCCCCACGCCATCAGTGCCAGGGTTGCGTCTGAGAGCACGCCGCCGTAAAAGACCAGCATGTCACTGTGCAGGACTAGGGTGACGAAAGCCGCGACGGCCAGAAATACCAACGATACCGCGTCCAGAATCTTGACCTGGCGCATGGAAAAACGGTAGCCGTTGATCGCCAGAGAAGCGCCCAATCCCCACAAGATGGCGGCGGTTGTGTTTCCCATTCCGGCCAGCACCCAGTAGAGAATCCAGGGCACAAAAGCGAGTATGGTCCAGACCATACTGGGGATACGCAATTTGCTCACCCTTGCACCTCTTTTTGTAGTCGTCGGCTGCCAATGTGCTTCCACGCGAGCATTGCGGCCAAAATCAGAATCGCAGGCACGCCGATTGCCCCGCTGCCGAACTTTGGAATCTTGAGCAGGCTAGAGGCCCACGCCACGCCGTCGAGCCGGTTTGGAAAGGCGGCGAGCATGGCCAGGATACATCCGTTCTCGGCAAGATCGGCCACCCCTCCGACGAATGCTATCAGGCTCAACCGCTGCGCCAAGTGATTGGGTGGCATCACACGTTGTAGAAGCCAAGCGGCAATAGTGGCGAAAAAGAGCGAATAGGTGATGGGGAAGAGAATATCACCAGCCAGGAGCATGGTGCCATAAAGCCGTCTGCCTTCTGCTCCCAGGGCCTCGAACAGTGTATACGCTTGGTCGGGCGTGTAGCCGATTCTCAGGTCCAGGATCATCAGGCCGCCGGAATGGTCCATGAGCGCATCTAGTCCGAAAGGTATGTCTGAGAGATTGAGCGTTGTCCAAAGCGCAATCAAGACGATGAACAATACAAAGATCGTGCGTCCGTTGGCGTGTTTTTGAAGTGATTTCTGAAAGCGGTCTAGCATGATTTTTTTCTCCGTGTAGGATCATGTTTATTAAAACTTTGTAGCCGCGATTTCCCAATTGCGCAGGCGCAACTTGTAACGGAATTCGCGGCTACAATAAATCTGCGTTCGAGTGGCGCGAATGGAATTCGCGGCTACAATCAAGACGCCGTCGAAAAGAACTTGTCGAGTTTCATCAATAGCCCCAGGTTCCCCTTGACCGAGTACTTGCCCGACATCATTGCCATCGCACCGTTCATCTCCCCCTGACTGATCGCCATCCAGACGTCGGCGGGTGTGTGAATGGTCAACGTGGGTTTGGCGTGCGTGCCCTCAAAGGCCGTACACTCTTTTCCGGCAATGCTCAAATAGTACTGGCCGGGATCATTGCCCGTCACGTCGAATTGGATGACGGCTTTTAGGCCGTTCGCTGCCTTGGCGTTAAAGTTCAACGCCATCCCAGAGATGAGGTCGCGCATCGTGTCTGTGGATTGTGGGGGCGGGAGCGGGATCGAGCCGTTAGAAGCAGGCCGTGGCGTGCTTTCGGGAGATTCCAAAGGCTCCACGCCCATGCTTTCCCAGTAGGCGTTCGCTGAACTGGCGTAGGCTGAAGGGTCATCCACTAGAGGTCGATCCAGCACCACTTGTGTTTCCACAGAGATGCTGCCTTGCTCTATCACCTCCCGCCCGGCTTTTCGTGCTGCCTCCAGATACCACGTCAGTTCACCATCAAGCGCTTCTTGTTTCAAGAGTTCACCGCCAGCGCAGCAGATCATCCCCGCCAGTTCTGTATCGGGCGAGTCGGTGAAACGGCGAAAGGTCTCCTCCAGGCCGGAAAAGTGATGCCGTTCTGGGAATCCGGCGTTCGAGATCAGGACGATTTTTTGGGTCCCGGTCTGTGAATAACGAGATGGGTGGATAAAGTGGTGCCCTCGTTGGATGATGAACGGTTGAATGTTGGGAATCATCCGGTCCATGAAATCCTTCATCAAACCAGAGACGGTATAGACGTAGAGCGGTGTGGCAAAGACCATCACATCAGCCGTCCGCATCTTTTCCAATAGTTCGGGCATGTCGTCTTTGTGGACGCAAATGCCGGGGGTTTTGGTCCAACAACTAAAACACCCCAGGCAGTGTTCGATTTTTTTGCCTTTGAGGTAGACGACTTTTGTCTCTACGCCCGCTTCCCGCGCGCCTGCCAAAAAGGGTTGCAGGATGCGTTCTGTGTTTCCTTTTGCGCCCCGAGGGCTGCCATTGATTGCCAAGATTTTCATTATATTCTCCTATTCATTTGAATGTGTGTTTTTATCTACCAATTGGCGCTTTTTGCCAGCGCCGGATGCTTGATTCTCTTTTGTGTCCCGTAAGAACCAAAAGCCATCGTGTGACAGCTGGAAAAAGATTGTTCAAACTGATGAGCACTCGCAGTGTGAACGGCGCAATCACTTCTCGCCTGTTTCGTTTAATTCCCCTGATTATGGCTCTGGCTGCCTGCTCAGAAGTTAGCACCGGAATCATCGATTGTGCACCGGGAACCTTTTCCTCGCTGCCAGGGTTGTTTTTCCAATAGGCACTCTTTACCTTGGCAAAAGTCACGAGCATTGTGGAAATTTTTGTGCCATAGAGATCGGCTCGTAAACCCTCCGCAAACCCCCGCATCGCCCAACGGGCAGCAGTATAAGTCGTTGCCCCAGGCCAGGCCATGCGAGATGCAATGGATGTCATATTGATGATGGTCCCACTGTTGCGCTTGAGCATATCAGGAAGAAAGGCTCGCGTTGTAGAAAACGCTGCGAAATACGGTGCTGCCATCATACGAACTGCTTCCTCAGAGCTTGTCTCTTCTACAAATTTCCATTGTCCGATTCCGGCATTGTTCATAATGACGTCGGGTATGCCTACTTGCACTTTGATGCTCTCGGCTACGGCAGTGACGGCGTCTGCATCTGTTAGATCAACAGAATACACACAAGCACGCCCTCCGTTTCTTTGAATATCGTTGGCAACCTGGTCCAGTTTTGATCGAGTGCGGGCCAACAAAACCACCTGCGCGCCCTCTTGTGCCGCGATTTTGGCGGTTGCTGCTCCTATACCGCCAGATGCTCCGGTGATGAGCATGATCTTGTTCTTCAAATTCACGTCTATACTCCTTCAATGATCAGATTTTTTAGTTTGCTACAACTCTAGCAGCCTGTCGGACAGATCTAGTTTAGCGGCTTGTGAGCGGCAAAATAGTTCAACAACAAGCGGAAAATGCACAAGGCCCTATGCTACAAGGTTCTCAGACAGACTGCCAGCTCTAGTTTCTCTGGCGTAGCACTCTCCTTGACCCCTAATTGGAGGGATGCTGCCCGTTCTCGATCCGCTGGATGACGCTCTCGACCCATTCCAGCGACGTCTGTGCCACCTTGATCCCGTATTCCAGAGTCAACATCCAAAAGAATGTCTCGCGGGGGGAATTGATCGTTGCCGCATAGTCGGCGCTGCGCTGAGGGACCTGATCGTAGCGCTTGAGCATTTCGCGCAACCCTTTGGCCTCTTGCTCGAATGTTGCCAGAATATCCTCGTCGCTCAGTTGCCCGGAAAAAAAGACCTGGATCAGCGAAGCGTGGCGTTCATCGTGGGTGGGGAGGGGCATGGTCAGCCAACGGCGCAGTTCTGCCTGTCCGGTCTCTGTGATGCTATAGACCTTGCGGTTGGGCCGGTCTTCCTGCTGGACTACCTCGACCTCGACCCACTCTCGTTTTGCCAGCCGGGCCAGCGTGCGATAGATTTGGCTCTGGTCAGCGGGCCAAAAGTGCTGCACCGATGTATCGAACACCTTTTTGAGATCATAGCCCGAAAATGGTTTATAGTTCAAAAAACCCAGAATTGCGTGTTCTAGTGACATTGCGGGACTCCTCTTGTATGATACTGATACTATATAAGACTAGTCATATAATATCATAAAAGAAAAAGTTTGTCAAGCATTTGCGGTGGTTTAGCGTCGCGATTTAGGCGCAATACGGTGCAGTTAGCGTAGTCTGGCCCCTTGTGGGCGTCCCCAGCGGGCACAAGGCCCTATGCTACTTTGATTGCACCGTATTGGATTTAGGCGTTGTTCAGAAACAGTGCTATTTAGAATAACCACGCACTTTTCAAGCGTTTTTACTTTGACAATAGCACATTCACATAAATGTCATTCCCAAGGCTCCAAGCGGGTCTGTGACCCGTGGGTTTGGCTCTCACACGTTGGTGATTGACCAAAGCCGGGGGTTACAAACCCCCTCTGAGTCGAATGTGCCATTGTCAAATTACGTAGAAAACGAGTCAGAATGTAAAACTATTTTTGAACAATCCTTTAGCATAGATTTCGGGCGCAAAGCCGCCGGATTTGGCAATCCGGCTGGAGCGAAATGGAAAATTCAGCGTGCGGTTAGTATACACCAAAGATTGAGACTTTTACTGCCGGACACTTTTCAGACACGCATACAATTTGGAAGGTTTTTGGAAGGTTAGCGCCCCATTTTGTAAGGCGGTTGGAAGGTCGATGTGGTATGCTATTTCTGGGCCGTGACGAATGCCTGGTGTTAACTGTGCCTCAAACCATTGGTCTCGAAACAGGTCGTGCTGCTCAATTTTCTCCTTTTTGGTGCCCACTGATGGGGGAGCTGGTCACTCCTCCGTCAGTGGGAAGAGCACGTGTGCCGTGATGGTAGAATTACGAATTTATTATCACAAATGGTTCTTGGAAAAACTATACTTGTTGCTCCAAGGGGATTGCCAAATCCCCGTTTTGCAGGTGTAGGGCTATCACATCGTCAGATGGATAAAGCGGCCAAAAGCAACCGTAATCCAAGTTGGGCAAACACAGAAATCCCAGGAGAACTGGAATTTCAAAAGGAGGTGAGGTATATGGCGTGAAATGTGAAACGTAAGATGTGAAACGTGAAATGTAACTCAAAAATATGGAGGATACTAATGTGTAAACGAACGTTCAACAAAAATATTTGCTCGTTGTCCATGCTGCGCGTAATGTTACTCGTTGCGCTGATAGTGGCGGTGTGGGTGTTGGTGCCAACTGGTCTGGCGTTGGCGGATGGGATAACCGTCGATACGACGGTTGATCAAAGTGGTACAGGGACCGAGTGTTCACTGCGGGAGGCGATCAGGGCAGCAAGTATCAATGCCCCCTATGGTGGGTGTGTGCCCACCGCTGCACCCGGCCCGGATACCATCACCTTTAATGCGGGCCTTTCTGGCGGCACCATTGTGCTGGGGTCGCAGTTAGTGGTCAGCAGTACGATGGAAATCAATGGCAATGTGCCCATCACCGTGAGCGGCAATAGCACGGTGCGGGTGTTTGCGATAGACGCAGGCGGTGCAGTGACTATGACGCACTTGAGCATCGCCAATGGCAATACCGCGCTGGACGGCGGTGGCATTCTCGTCCAGACTGGTGCCGCCGCGTTTGTGAATGGCTGTCTGCTGCGAAACAATACCGCGGGACTGAATGGCGGCGGCATCCAGAACAATGGCGGGGTGTTGACAGTGGTCAACAGCACGTTTGTCCAAAATCAGGCGACGACCAACGGCGGCGGGGGGATCAATAACGCCAACGGTGGGCTGCTGCGCCTGGGGAATAGCACCTTTTTGGGCAATGGCGCTAATTTTGGCGGCGCGCTTAACAACGTCTCCGTTATGGATTTCGCCAACAATATTCTGGCCAATAGCCCAAGTGGGGGGGATTGTGTCAACTTGGCTACCATCAACAGCAACGTCAACAACTTGATAGAGACAAATGGTGGTGGGTTGCCTCCCTGCGGTGTCGCGGCACTCGGCACTAACCCCCTCCTCGCACCCCTGGGCGATTATGGCGGCCAAACGTGGACCCACGCCCTGCTGCCGGGCAGCCCGGCGATCGACGCGGGGAGCAACGTGCTTTGCCCGCCCACCGACCAGCGTGGCGAAGGCCGCCCGGTCCACGGTACGTGCGACATTGGCGCGTTCGAGTCGCAGGGCTTTTACTTTGACAACCTCGGCGGTGATGGACAAAGCACACTCCTCAACACCACTTTTGGTGAGCCCCTGACCCTCACGGTGGTCGCCACTAACACGGTGGAGCCGGTGGGAGCGGACGGCATCATTACCTTTAGCGCGCCGTTGGCTGGGGCCGGCATCACCACCGGGACGTTCACGACGACGACCAGCCTGGCAGGTGGGGTCAGCGTGCTGGTACACGCCAATGGCACGCTGGGCAGTTACGTGGTGACGGCGACGACGCGCGGCGCCAGCACGCCGGCTCTGTTCGACCTGACCAACAGTTGCGACGTCACCGTCGTCAACACCGACGACAGCGGCGCGGGGTCGCTGCGCCAGGCGATCAGCGATGCCTGTGCCGGCGGCCAGATCGACTTTAGTCTGACCTTGCCCGCGACCATCACGTTGACCAGCGGCGAACTGAGCATCGACAAGAACCTGGCGATCCAGGGGCCGGGGCGGGATCTGCTGACTGTCAGTGGGAATGACGCGTCGCGCGTGTTCAACATTGGCGCGAGCGGTGTAGTGACGATTACCGGGCTTATGGTTCGGGATGGCAGTGCTACTACTGGTGGCGGCATCTACAGCTCTGGCAACTTGCACCTGGAAGACGCACACGTGTTCGATAATTCGGCTACCATGCACGGCGGTGGGGTGTACGTTTGGAGTGGCAGCACGACGCTGATCGGGACGCAGGTAGTTAGCAACTCAACTTCCGAAAACGGCGGTGGGGTGTTCGTCGGTTCTGGCAGCGCGACGATGACCGGGATGCAGGTGGTCAGCAACTCGGCTTCGTCCGGCGGCGGATTATGCATCTCCTCTGGTGGCGAGGTCAGCATCAGTGGTACGACCTTTTATAGCAACACGACGTCAAGTAGCAGCAATTCTCATTTTGACTTTTGCAGTGCAACTCAACGCCATTTTTGGCTTTTCAACGAGCAGTTTTTCCAAGAATCAGGGGGAATCTTCCCACTCGAAAATGAAATCAGACCATTTTCGCCAAGTTATGGTGAGTGATTTGACCATTGATAATGATGAATTGTCCCACTGGGAGCCAAATGACAGCGATTTCGCCTTGCCAAGCGAGCAGGGAAGTTCATTTTTAGCGAGCTACGCACC
>JAAEPW010001280.1 GCA_024232355.1 Chloroflexota bacterium
CGCTGCCTCCCTGTTTTTGTTTTGCCGACCTTCCGTTGGCAATTCTACACCAGTTTGGCTTCGCTTTCCAGCACCTTGCTGATCTTCCCCGTTTTCTTGTCCCTTCCTGGATTAATTCAAGAGTCTCTATAGAGAATATCTCCCGCACGAATTTTCCAACGTACAAAATAAAGCAAGCAACAAACCTGCCCTGAACACACACATAGGTTTGGAGAGCATACTGAGTGAGGCTGGATTTTTAGATATCAGGATCGTGTCTGAAACAGAGGTGTTTGTATACGAGCGCCAAGAGGATTGGTGGACACAGTTGTGGTCCACGATAGATTGCTACTTTTTGGAGAAAATCCAAGGCTTGGGCAAAAAAAGTATGGACAGCTTTAGGGACCAAGCCTACACGCTGCTTCAAGATTATGAGCGTGACGATGGTTTTCATCTTGGCATGTCTGTAATCTTTGCTGTTGGTGTCAACGCCCACAAGAGTAAGGATATTTAGCAAATCCTTTACTAGTGTTTTACTCTACGAGGATCAAACCATGTTATAATAGCTCAGTTACGCAGACTGAAGGCGGATATTCCGTATAGTCAAAGAGAAAGCAAACATGTGGAACACTGCTGATACAAAAATTTCCTGTTATTGGTACCTTTTATTCTTCTCAATTCCTTCTTATTTTTTTCCCATTACAAATTATTGTGAATATCTATCACTCTGGGCATCTCGTATTTGGCTCAAACAAGTACGTGCCGGTCCAGAAAAACTAAAACAAGCCGCACTACAAAGGGAGGAAAACCAATGCGTTATAGCAACCTTTTTATCAAAAGCCGATGGATTATGTGGAGACTGGCTCTAGCCGGGGTATTGTTAATCCTGTCAGCGAGCCTGGTCCTGGCCTTGCAAGTCGAGGAACTGTTCGAGTTAGATGGCAATACAGTCGATGACTCTCCCACAACCCCACCTGATGACTGGGACAATCCCCAAAATGCCCATACGAGCGCATTTGTGGTCGATGGAGCCAATCCGCCTGCTGATACAACCTATTCCTGGGGCTATGGTTCTAGGGACTATAAAGATATCCATCATTGGCGGCATACGGGCAATGATCGAGCATCGGACAAGCACGAACTCACCAATGCCTATGCTGCCGCTTATGCGCACAATGATGATCTGATCGTCTACTTTGGTGCCGACCGCTACGCCAGCACTGGCGACTCTCAGATCGGCTTTTGGTTCTTTCAAAACTCGATTGGCCTCAACCCTGATGGAACCTTTAGCGGTGACCACGAGGTGGGTGACATCCTCGTCCTCGGTGACTTTGCAGCAGGGGGCAAGATCAACGGGATCAAGGTCTACAAGTGGGTAGGATGGCACAACCCTTACGGTCCTCTTGAATTCGTCGCACAGGGCGCCGACTGTGATGATGCGCCACTTGGCGAGAATCACGTCGTTTGCGCGACAGTGAATGACGAGGAAACAAACGCTCTCTGGAATTACACGCCCAAGTTCGGTAATCCCAGCAGCTTTCCCACCGGGACGTTTTACGAGGGAGGAATGAACCTGAGCGCGCTCTTGGGCCAAGAGATCGGCTGCTTTTCTAGCTTTTTGGCCGAGACCCGCTCATCGTCTTCTATCTATGCCTGGCGCAAAGATTTTGCTCTGGGAACGTTCAACACCTGTGCCGACGCTCGAATCAGCATCAGCCCATCTGGGGCCGCCAACCAGGTGGGGACCGATCATACACTAACGATCTTGGTCGAGAAAAAAGACGCCAGCACCGGCTTTGATTGGGGACCAGTCAACGGTGTGCCAGTTCAAGCCTTGTTAGAAAACTCTGACGGCAGCACGGGCGATTTTGTCAACGCCGTCGATGTCTGCACGACCGTCGATGGAACTTGTACGATGAGCGTCAACTCGCCAACGACCGGGCGTACCGTCGTGTCGGCAACGGCCGCGATCTCTCTTACGAACGGCTCTGTCCTGACCCGTTCCACCAATGGAGAGGCCCCAAACTCTGGCTCTGCTGCCAAACGTTGGGTGGACGTCCAGTTGACGCTGACTCCGGCCCAGGGTGCCAACCAGGTGGGAACCGATCATGTCATTGTAGCTGCTTTGGCCTTTGACTATGGAGATGGCGCGGGCTTTGTCCCTGCACCTGCTGGGGAGACAGTCTCATTTGCTATTGATGGCGGGCCGGGTAGCCTGGTCAGTCCTACCTGCCAGACGAGCGGCGATGGTACTTGTTCCGTTGTTCTTCAGTCCGATGCGACTGGACTGACCACAGTCTCTGTATCGTGGTCTGGCTCTATCGTCACTATGGATGGCACAGCTTTGGCCTCCGCCACTGCCAATCTGGTGAGCGTGCGTTGGGTGGATGCCCGGTTGACGCTCGCTCCACCCAGTGCGGCCAACCAGGTGGGAACCGATCACGTCATCGTCGGCACTTTGATCTTTGACTATGGAGACGGCGCGGGCTTTGTCCCTGCCCCCGCTGGGGAGACAATAGTGTTCGCCAAAGATGGTCCAGGCAACTTGACCATCTCTGATTGCCAGGTCGGTGTTGATGGCACCTGTTCCGTCGTCCTCCAATCGGGTGACACTGGATTGACCACAGTCTCCGCCTCGTGGTCGGGAGACATTGACACCGCCGAGGGGGTAGCTGTGGCCTCTGCCAACGCTGTCCCAGCGAGAAAGCGTTGGGTAGACGCTCGCCTATCCCTCACCCCAATCACGGATACTAACCAGATTCTCACCTTCCACGCCATCACCGCCACCCTAGAGTTCGACTATGGGGACGGCGCGAGTTTCATCCCAGCCCCGGTTGGAGAACCTGTGACTTTTACCATAGACAGTGGCCCAGGCAGCCTGATCAGCGACAACTGCGAGACCCTCGGAGAGTATGACGTGTGCCTCCAGGCCAGCGAGACGGAAACCATCACTCTTGTGTCTTTTAGGACAGGGGTAACGGAAATATCCGCTTCCTGGTCTGGCACAATCAACACCGCCGAGGGAGAGGCTTTGGCTTCCGCCGGTGCTGATCCAGCGAATACGCGCTGGCAGGATGCCCGGTTGCGGCCAAGTGGGTTTGGGAATGACTCTTTTGAACCGAATGGCAAACCCGGGGAGGCCACGCCTGTTCTGTCAGGAGAGCCCATTGCTTCGTTCCTGAGCCATCCGCTTGATTTCGACTTTTACACTGTCACCATTACCACGACCTCTTGGATCACCATCAACCTGAGCAACTTGCCCGCTGATTACGACATTATGGTGTTCGCTGATCTGTTGCAGGAAATACCGCCAGAGGCCAATGAGCGCGCGTTTGGTGAATTTCAGAACACCGAAGTGGTCAATTCAACAGGCCAGTTGATGGACATTGGACAGGTATCGGCCATTGGGCAATTGATGGATATTGGACAGGTATCGGCCATTGGTCAATTGATGGACATCGGCCAACTAATGGACATTGGTCAATTGATGGACATTGGACAGGTATCTGCCATCGGCCAACTGATGGACATTGGACAGGTATCGGCCATTGGTCAATTGATGGACATTGGACAGGTATCGGCCATTGGTCAATTGATGGACATCGGCCAACTGATGGACATTGGCCAACTGATGGACATTGGCCAGTTGATGGACATCTCTGCCAATTTCAATACCGGTGACGAGCTGGCGACGTTCCTCGCCATCAATGCACCTGCACAATACCATATTCTGGTTTTCAGTGCCTCAGGCGCTTTTAGCTCCGAATCGTATACGCTCCAGGTACAGGTGGAGCCACTTTTAGACGGTGATTGCACCTGGTTGCCGCCGTATCCAGAGGGTGCGCCAGGACAAGTCTATGCTGGTATCCCGTCTACCCGCACACTGATCTTGACTCACAAAGGTCGCCTGGAAGCGACACACGGCGTTACAAGGACCGATGCCTTGATCTCTAGACTGCACGATCTGGCCGATCATCCGTCGGTGGCGGGCGTTGTTGTCCCGGTTGAGACGGACCCAACAGTCGCAGCCGCATACACGGACTGGAACGCCAACTATTGCAACGTCGGGGCAGCCAATAATGTAGCGGTCGCAATCCGGAGCTTGATCGACAGCTATGTGACAACCCACAACGTGGACTATATCGTGATTGCCGGTGGCGACGACATCATTCCCTTCTACCGGGTACCGGACGAGGTCAAGATCTCCAACGAACGGGATTACCTGGCGACATCGGGGGCCTTGCCCGATAGCCCCTTATTCTGGGGTTTGCAGAATGGGTATATCTCGACCGATAACTTTTACGCCGATGACGATCCGTTGCTATGGCGCGGGCGCAAGCTGTACGTTCCCGACCATGCCATCGGCCGGCTGGTCGAGACGCCCGACGAGATGATGGCAACCATCGACAACTTTGTCGCGTCTAACGCAGAGGTGACGGTGACGAGTTGCCTGGTGACCGCCTACGACTTTATGATCGACAGCGGCGAGGTCATCAGCGGTACGCTAGGCGGTTTTGGCTTGGCGCCGGCCACGCTGATCAACGATACGTGGACCCGCAGTGACATGCTCGATAAATGGCAACCTCTCGGCCCTCCAGTTGACCTGGTCTCGATCAATGCTCACTTTGGACATTGGTACGCTGTGCCCGCGTCTGGGAACGATGGAGTGTTCAGCTTGGACGTCGTCAACAGCACCAACCAGATCGCCTACTCGATGGGCTGTCACAGCGGCCTGAACGTACCCGATGCCAGCGTGGGCATTCCGCTATTCCAGTTTGATTTCCCACAGGCGTTTGCACGGCAAGGTGCGGCGGCCTGGGTGGCCAATACCGGCTACGGTTACGGCGTGGATGATGCTGTGGCCGCTTCGGAGCAATTGATGCTTTTCTTTACGCAAGAGTTGGGTGTTAAAGATCATGTTGACGTCGGGCAGGCGCTGGTCAATGCCAAGCAGCGTTATGTGGGCAGCGCGGTCGCCGGTGGCTTTGGCGTATACGACGAAAAGGTGATGATCGAACCCACCCTCTATGGCCTGCCGATGCACCGTGTCTCTGTACCAAATCCGCAGCCTATCGGCGGTGGCGCGGTTACAGTAGAACAAGGTTTACAGTTCCCGCTGGACGATCTGCTCGGCATCTCTATCACGGTAGGATTGGATCATACGCGCCACGATACCAATAACGGCACGTATTTCTCCCTAGGAGGGGAGGTGCAGGCGTGGCCCGGTCGACCGGTCCAGCCGCGCGCTTCTGCTCTGCTCACCCAGATCGACAACTATTCGCCGCGCGGGCAGTTGCTAATCAGCGCCACATACTCGGACACCTCCGCCTTTGACCCGGTGGTCACCATTCCGCTCACCGATACCGACATGCCCGAGCCGACGTTCAGTGCCTACGGATGGTCTCCACCCAAGTTCTGGGCGACCAATCGCTTTGGCAACCAAGACCGTCTCACCCTGGTGGCAGGGCAGTACAACGCGAACCGTTCGGTCGAACGACTGTACAGCAGTATGACGTTGGAGACCTATTACACGACCGACACATCCGACTATCAGGCTCCCTTCATCTGGGGGACCGGCAGCACGATCGACAGCAGTGGGAACATTACCTTTGCGGTGGCGGTAACGGACGCCGTGCGCGTGCTGGTCGTCTACAGTGTGCCTGATCCCAGCGGCGACGGCACTGGTTCGTTGCAGAGCATTGATTTGGAGCCAAGTGAGGCAAACCGCGCACTGTGGATCGGCAGCGTGTCCGGCCTAACCCCCGAGACCGAGTATTTTGCGCAAGCGATGGATGCCGCAGGAAACGTGGGGGTCAGTGCCAAAGAAGCGTTCCTGCCCGTCGATAGTACCAGATTTGATGCCATTAGGCCTGTTTCCACAGCCCACACCTTTGTCGCCAGCCTCAAGTTCGACCGAGGTGACGGCAATGGTCTCCAACCGGTTGCCGACGGGACCAAGCCCACCGCCGTATCATTGACAGGGGTTGGTGCAATCGATTCAGACACGTGCGCTACCACCGGCACCGTAAATGGCGAGTGTGAGGTCGTCGTCACCTCGACAGAGGTTGGGAATTCCACTCTGACCTTTGATTGGAATGAGGACGTTTCCAACTCGTCGATTGATTACACTGTGGCCTGGTGGGCGGGATCCATCGCCATCGCCAAACAGGTTGAACTGGGTCCCTTTACCACCAGCACCGAGGTCTGTTTCACTCTCTCACGGACCGATGGCGATCTCGTTACCACCAGCGACGTTGAGCAGTGCTTTACGTTTGTCCCAGAAAGCACCGCGCACACCTACCGGTGGGAGAATCTGGCCGCCGGGACCTACAGCTTGTTCGAAACCGTCAATGCTCCCTATGCGGCCATGTCTCCAAATCCGATCACGGACATCATTGTAGATGATGCCCGCCAGAACGTGCTCGTACCGACTGTTGAGAACCTACTGCCCCCCGGCGAGCTACTCGTTGAAAAGCTAGACGCCTATGGCAACTTGTGGACGGACCCGGATGTGACCTTTGAGGTCTATGCTTGTGGTGATGATCTCGACTGCACGTCGCTGGAGGGCTTGGCGACCACCGTGGTGATCTCTCAGGGCAATAACCCGGCCTCGGTTACCCTGGAAGAAGGCCAGTACCTGGTTCGGGAGATCGTGCCCGACGGCTTTATGGCTAAACCAGATGATGAGCAAATCGTCCAAGTGATCGCTGGCCAGACATCCAACGTTGTTTTCACCAATATAGGGGCCACGGCGGGCTGCTCGCCTTATTTTTGGAGGTATCGTCCCTGGATGTGGAACACTTTGGCCGGAGTAGATCCAAACGCCCGTTTCAACGACACCTTTGACGTTCACTTTTACTTTGGTTGGCTGCGGCTCAAGTATGCGATCTGGCTGCGTGGCGGCAGCTTTGCCAAGTTGACTCGGCATGGTGTGGCGGCGCTGCTCAACGCGCGGAGCGGCATCGGCTATCCCTATACAGAGGAAGAGGTTATCGCTATAGTTCAAAGTGGCCTGGCCTTTGACTACACACCCGGCGAACCAGAAGCAACAACATTGGCCAACGCCAACAAATTGGGGTGTCCACTCAGATAACATATCGTATGTGACGTATCAAAGGGGGTGGCTCTTTTGAGCCGCCCCCTTTCATTTTGGCTCTACAAATTGATCGAGTAGATGAACCGCAACACGCTTGTAGGAGACAGTGCGCCCGCCGAGCACCCCACAAATCTGCCTAATCCCCATTTTTTGCTCTCATGGTTGCTGGCAATCTTGTTCAGGTGTATACTTAATTCAACCCCCTAATGATGCTTTGTGGACTCGACCCGAGTTGCAGGGGCTGGATGCGGGAGAGATCTTATGACCGAACGAGAACAATTCGAACAGGCAATTGCCGCACTCCAAGCTCAGAGGGAAACGCTTGGAGATGCTGTGGTAGACGCAGCCCTGGCACCGATGCGAGAGAAATTGGCCGCGCTAGAAGCGCAAGCCGCCACCGAACAACGCAAGCAGGTCACTATTCTCTTTGCCGATGTATCCGGCTTTACGGCGATGTGCGAGACGATGGATACAGAAGATGTGGCCGACACAATGAACGCCCTCTGGGAGCGCGTCGATACAGCAATCGTGGCGCAGGGAGGCACCATTGATAAACACATCGGCGACGCGGTGATGGCGCTGTGGGGCGTGGACCAAGCTCGTGAGGACGACCCGGAACGGGCCATCCGCGGCGCGCTGGATATGCAAGTGGAGGTAGCTGCGTTTCGGGAAGAGCGCGACATCCAGCTAACGATGCGGGCTGGCCTCAACACCGGACCGGCACTTTTGGGCGAAGTTAGACCGGGCGAGTTCACCGCAATGGGCGATACGGTAAACTTGGCGTCACGTATGGAGCACGCTGCGCCGGTTGGCAGCATCCTCATCACCCACAACACCTATTGCCACGTGCGGGGCATATTTGACGTCCAACCACAGCCGCCCCTACAGGTCAAAGGTAAAATCAAGCCGGTGCAGACCTACATCGTGCAACGGGCCAGGCCGCGTCCCTTTCGCGTGACGACACGCGGCATCGAGGGTGTCGAGACCCACATGGTGGGGCGCGATGCCGAGTTACTGACGCTGCAAAACACCTTTTTTGACATGATGGAGGATGCCGAAACCTGCGTCGTGACCATCGTGGGCGATGCCGGGGTGGGCAAATCACGGCTGCTGCACGAGTTTGACAACTGGATCAATTCGCCGCTCGCCTGTGGAGAGGAAGAGAGCATTCTGCCTGCTGTCGAGGCCAACCGGCTTACGTGTTTGAGGAGCCGGACGACACCAGAGATGCAGACCGTTCCATACAGCATCCTCCGCGATATGTTTGCCTCTTATTTCGACATCCGCGAAAGCGACAGCGCCACCGTTGCTCTGGAGAAATTCCGCGCCAGAACGGCCAACGTGCTCGAATCAGACAGATCCGATCTCGTCGGGCACTGGGCCGGTTTCGACTTTTCCGCCAGCCCTGCGGTGCAAAATCTCTTGGGCAACCCCTCCTTTGGAGAACTGGCGACCGCTTACTTTGTCAACTATGTGCGGGCGATCTCCAGCGAACCAACCGTGATTCTCCTGGATGACATTCACTGGGCCGATGATAGCTCGCTAGATATGGTGGACCGCGTCGTGACGGCGATTCCAAGAGCGCGGTTGTTGATCGTTTGCCTGACACGGCGGCGTCTCTTTGAGCGTCGTCCAAATTGGGGGGAAGGCCAAGACGCGTTCACTCAACTTGACCTTGAGCCCCTCTCCAAACGGGAAAGCCGGACATTGGTGGGTGAGATCCTGCAAAAACTAGATCAATTGCCCCACGAGTTGCGCAACCTGATCGTAGATGGCGCCGAAGGCAATCCCTACTATGTCGAAGAACTCGTCAAGATGCTGATCGAAGACGGCGTGATTGTGCGCGGAAAAGACAAATGGTACACTGCACCGAATCGCCTGGACAAGATACGCGTGCCGCCGACACTGACCGGCGTGATCCAGACCCGTCTGGATGCTTTGCCACGCGAGGAAAAAGTGCTCTTGCAGCAGGCATCGGTGGTGGGGCGGCTGTTCTGGGACTCGGCGGTAGCAGAGTTGGCCGATGGTGAGGCAGAAATCGCCCAAGTTGATGATCTGCTGGACGCTGTGCGAAGCCGCGAGTTGATCTTTCAGCGGGAGCGTTCGACCTTTGCTGAGACAGACGAGTATATTTTCAAGCACGCCATCCTGCGCGACGTGACCTATGAAACAGTGCTGCTCAAACTGCGGCGCGTCTACCACAAGCAGGTGGCCGAGTGGCTGGAGAACACTGCCGGAGAGCGCATCGGCGAGCACTTGGATCTGATCGCCAGACACTATGAACTGGCCGGCGAGACGATCAAGACGGTAGACTATATGCGGCGAGCCGGCGATGAATCCCTCCAGGTCAGTGCCTACCGCGATGCGGTCAGGGCGTTCGAGCACGCCTTGGCCTTGTTACCTGCTGGGAGTCCTGACCAAGCTCCTTTGACTATTCAGGTTGGTTATGCCCTGATGGCCTTGAGTGACTATACCAAGGCGCGCGAGCTTTTGGAGCAAGGGTTGGCCTTGGCCCAGCAGCACGATGATGATGCAAGCCGCGCCGCCGCCCTCGACCACCTGGGCGTGATTGCGCTCTTCCAGGGCGATTTTTCCGAGGCCAGAGAACGGCTGGAAGAGAGCTTGACCTTGGCGCGTCAGGTGGACGACCAAGCCAGGACCGCTCTCGTCTTGCACGAACTGGGATGGGTCGATATGAGGCAAGGGGCTTATGCCAAAGCTAGGACGCGCTATGACGAAAGCCTGATCCTATATCGAGCCTTGGGCGACCGGCGCGGCTTGACCCGTGTCCTCAATGGGATGGGCGCTGTAGCCCAGATATTGGCCGAGTATGAGGAGGCAACCACCCATTTCACAGAAAGTCTGGCCTTGTGCCGTGAGATGGGTGATCGTCGGGGGGTGGCTGTGCGTCTCACCAACTTGGGCGAGCTGGCCCGGCTGCAAGGGGATTACGCTACGGCTCAACACCATTCTCAACAAGCCCTGGAAATCTTTGAGGAACTTGGTGCTCAACAAAGCCTCGCCGTCACCCTTGGCAATCTGGGCCACGTATCCGTCGCTATGGGCGACCATGTCGCGGCTGCGCCCTACTACCACAAAGCGATACAGATAGCGATGACCGTCGGAGCCATCCCCGCTGCCTTGGAGGCATTGGCCGGGCTGGTCGGGGTATTGGCGCAGAGCGGGCAAGCAGAGCGGGCGCTCGAACTGTTGGGGCTGGTACAACATCACCCGGCACTCGATAGCGAGATTCGGCGCATCATCGAGCCGATCCTGGCCGACCTGCGAGCCAAGCTCCCGCAAGACGTGGTGGATGCGGCGCTGGAGCAGGGCAAATCGCTGGAACTGGAAGCGGTCGTAGCCGAGATATTCAAAGATACAGTTGCATGAGCGAACGCGAAAATTTGGAACAAGCAATAGCCGCCCTCGAAGCGCAGCGGGCCACACTGGGCGACGCAACCGTTGACACCGCTCTGGCACCGATGCGCGAGAAACTGGCCGAACTCCAAGCACAAGACATCCCCACTGAACAACAACGCAAACAAGTGACCGTTCTCTTTGCCGATGTATCCGGCTTTACGGCGCTGTCTGAGACGTTGGATGCTGAGGAGGTTAGCGACACGATGAACGCCCTCTGGCAGCGCATCGACGCGGTCATTGTCGAGCACGGCGGCATGATCGACAAACACATTGGCGATGCCGTGATGGCGTTGTGGGGAGTGGCGCAGGTCCGTGAGGACGACCCGGAACACGCTATCCGCGCCGCGCTGGATATGCAGGCCGAGTTGGTCTCGTTTCGGGATGAGCGCGACGTGCAGTTGGTGATGCGGGCTGGCATCAACACTGGGCCGGTGCTTTTGGGGGAGGTGCGCGCGGGCGAGTTCACGGCGATAGGCGATACGGTGAATTTGGCATCCTGTATGGAGCAAGCCGCGCCGGTGGGCAGCGTCCTCATCACCCACGATACCTACCGGCACGTGCGCGGCATCTTTGACATGATGGTGCAGGAACCGATCCTGGTAAAGGGTAAAATCGAGCCAGTGCGCACCTACGTTGTCTGGCAGGCCAGGCCACGGGCCTTTAATGCTGGCACTCGGGGAATAGAGGGGGTTGAGACACGCATCATAGGGCGCGCCACCGAGTTGATCACTCTGCGGGAGGCCTTTTACGATACCGTCGCCCCGGTGACAGCAAGTGCCGAAACCCGTGTCGTGACCATCGTGGGTGATGCAGGGGTGGGCAAGTCACGGCTGCTGCACGAGTTTGACAGTTGGATCAAAGCATCATTTAGTTATCACGAACTGCGGCAATACACGGCTAACTTTGCGCCCAACCAGATCATCCGCCTAAAGGGACGCACGACGCCAGAGATGCAAAACATCCCCTATAGCATCATCCGTGACCTGTTTGCCTCGCGCTTTGACATCCGTGAGAGCGACAGCACCGCCATCGCTCTGGAAAAATTCCGCGCCAGGGCCGCGCCCGTACTCGAACCCGATCAGGCCGATCTTGTCGGGCATCTTGTCGGCTTTGACTTTTCCGCCAGCCCCGCGGTGCGCAATCTGCTGGACAGTGGGTCGTTCGTCCAATTGGCCATCGCCGATCTGACCAAATACATGCGCACCATCACCACGATCCCCACCGTTATCTTTCTCGAAGACATCCATTGGGCCAATGACAGTTCCCTTGACCTGATAGATCACATCGTGATGGCAATCCCCAATGCGCCGCTGTTGATCGTTTGCCTGGCACGACCGCCTCTCTTTGAGCGCCGCCCACATTGGGGGGAAGGTCACACAGTTCATGCCCGACTTGACCTCAAGCCTCTCTCCAAACGATCCAGCCGGGCGTTGGTGGACGAGATATTGCAAAAAGTGGATCATATTCCTGTTACTTTGCGCGACCTGATCGTAGAAGGGGCCGAAGGAAATCCCTTTTACGTCGAAGAATTGATCAAAATGTTGATCGAAGATGGCGTCATTGTGCGTGGTGAGGAAAAGTGGTGCATCGAATTGGACCGGCTGGCCGACGTGCGCGTGCCGCCCACACTGACCGGTATCCTACAAGCACGCCTGGACAGCCTGCCGCCAGAAGAAAAAATGATCTTGCAGCGAGCATCGGTGGTGGGGCGGCTGTTCTGGGATGCGGTGGTGGCCGAGTTGACTGATGATGAGACTGAGGCTGAGCAGGTTGATGTTTTGCTGAATGCCGTAAAGGATCGCGAGTTGATCTTTCGACGGGAGAGATCGGCTTTTACAAACGCGGGCGAGTACATATTCAAGCACGCCATCTTGCGTGAGGTGGTCTATGATACAGTGCTCTTGAAACTGCGGCGCGTGTATCACAAGCAAGTGGCCCAGTGGCTGGAAGTGCATGCCGGAGAGCGTATCGACGAGTACCTGAGCCTGATCGCCGGACATTACGAACTGTCCGGCGGGATGGCAGAGGCCGTGGCTTATCTACGGCGGGCAGGGGAAGAGGCGCTTCGGGCTAGTGCCTATCGTGACGCTGTCCGGGCATTCGAGCGCGCCTTGACCTTGTTGCCTGTGGCAAGTTGCGACCAAGAAACCTTGCTCATCCATATCGGCTATGCACTGTTGCGCCTGGGTGATTATGCGGAAGCAAACCAACACCTGGAACATGGATTGACTCTGGCGCGACAGTGCGACGATGATGAAAACTGCGCCGCTGCGCTCGATTACCTGGGCATAATCGCGCGTGAACTGGGGAATTTTGACGAGGCCCGGTCGCGGTTCGAAGAGAGCCTGATCTTGGCACGTCGGGCAAATGACTGGATCAGGATTGCTCACGGTTTGCATGAACTGGGTTGGGTCGATATCAGACAGGGAGTTTATGCTATGGCCAGAGACCGCCTGAACGAAAGCCTGACGCTTTCCCAGGCTCTGGGTGACCAGCGCAGTGTGGCTCGTGCCCTCAATGGGCTGGGCGCTGTGGCCATGTTACTGCGCGAGCCTGAGGAAGCCAAATCCTGCCTTATGGAGAGCATCACCCTGGCGCGAGAGATGGGCGATCTCTGCCGCGTGGCCGAAGCGCTCAATGATCTGGGTGAGACAGCCCGGACCGAAAGAGACTACGCCGCCGCTCGGCGTCACTATCAGGAAACCCTGAATATTTCTCAAGAGATCGGTCACCAAATGCTCGCCGCCGTAAGCTTGGGCAATCTGGGGCACGTGGCTGTTGCCCTGGACGACAATAGCACAGCCGCACGTTACTATCGCCAGGGGATGCAGATCATGATGGATATTGGAACCGTCCCAATGGCCCTCGAGAGTTTGGCTGGGTTTGCTGGGGTACTGGCGCGCGCTGGGCAGCCGGAGCGAGGGATCGAGCTTTTGGGCCTGATCTTGTGCCAGCCCACTCTTCTTGAGGATACCAAAGTATCCATCGCCGAGCCGATTCTGGCTGACCTGCGCGCACAACTCTCCCCAGACGTGCTAGAGGCGGCGTTGGAACGAGGCAAGACGTTGGATTTGGAACAAGTCATAGCGGAGATATTATTGGATGAGTGAGCGCAAAAACCTCGAGCAATCGATATCTACTCTGGAGGCCCAACGTGCCCTTTTGGGCGACGCGATCGTCAATACTGCCCTGGCACCAATGCGCGAAAAACTGGCTGCGCTAAAAGCACAAGCCGAGCTACCTGCACAAAAGCGCAAGCAGATCACCGTCCTTTTTGCCGACGTCTCGGGCTTTACGGCGTTGTCTGAAACGCTGGACGCCGAAGAGGTGGGCGACGTGATGAACGACCTCTGGCGGCGCATTGATGGGGTGATCGAAGCACTCGGCGGCGTGATCGACAAACATATCGGCGACGCGGTGATGGCGCTGTGGGGAGGAGATAGAGCCCGCGAGGATGATCCGGAACGCGCTGTCCGTGCCGCACTAGGCATGCAGACAGGGGTGGTTGCATTTCAGGAGGAGCGCGGCATACAGTTGGCGATGCGGGTTGGCCTCAACACCGGACCGGTGCTTTTGGGAGAAGTCAGCACCGGCGAGTTTACCGCGATGGGGGATACGGTGAATCTGGCATCACGTATGGAGCACGCTGCGCCGGTGGGCGGTATCCTCATCACGCACGATACTTACCAACACGTGCGCGGCCTATTTGACGTGCAGCCGCAGGATCTGCTCCAAGTCAAGGGTAAAACCAAGCCAGTGCAGACCTACACGGTGCAGCGAGCCAGGCTGCGTCCCTTTCGTATGACGACGCGGGGCATCGAGGGCATCGAGACGCACATGGTGGGACGCAATGCAGAACTGCTGATCCTGCAAAATGCCTTCCATGACGTAATAGAGGATGCTGAAACTCGTGTCGTGACCATCGCTGGCGAGGCTGGAGTGGGCAAGTCGCGGCTGCTGCACGAGTTTGACAGCTGGATCAAATCGCCATCCTCCCGGGGCAAGCTTGACCAGATTGCGCGTCTAAAGAGCCGCACCACACCAGAGATGCAGAGCATCCCCTACAGCATCATCCGGGAGATGTTTGCCTATCACTTTGACATCCGCGAAAGTGATAGTCCTGCCACTGCTTTGGAAAAATTCCGCGCCGGAATGGCGCACATGCTTGAACCGGATCAAGCGGACCTAGTTGGGCATTTTGTCGGGTTTGACTTTTCTGCCAGCCCCGCAGTGCAGAATCTCTTGGGCAGCCTTTCTTTTGGGAAATTGGCGACCGCTTATCTTACCAACTATATACGCGTGCTGTCTAATGAGCCAATCGTGATTTTTTTGGACGATATCCATTGGGCAGACGATAGTTCGTTGGATCTCGTCGATCACATTGTGACGGCGATTCCAAAAGCGCAATTGTTGATCGTGTGCTTGACGCGGCTGCGTTTCTTTGAGCGCCGCCCAGATTGGGGAAAAGGCCGCAATGCGTTCACCCAAATTAACCTCAGACCCCTCTCCAAACGGGACAGCCGGACATTGGTGAGTGATATTCTGCAAAAAGTGGATCACCTTCCCGATGATCTGCGTAACTTGATCGTAGATAGTGCTGAAGGTAATCCATTCTACGTCGAAGAACTCGTCAAAATATTGATAGAAGATGGCGTGATCGTGCGCGGCAAAGCCGAGTGGCACACCGTGCTCGATTGCCTGGAGGAGGTGTGCGTGCCATCCACACTGACCGGCATCATCCAGGCCCGCTTGGATAGTTTGCCGCGCCAGGAAAAGATGCTCTTGCAACGGGCATCGGTGGTGGGACGGCAGTTTTGGGATGCAACAGTGGCCGAGTTGCGGGTCGGTGATACTGATTGGTTGGACCACGATGAGATCGTCTCGCTTTTGGACGCGGTTCACAGCCGAGAATTGATCTTTCGACGGGAACGTTCGGCCTTTGAGGGTACGGGAGAGTACATATTTAAGCATTCTACGTTGCGTGACGTGACTTATGAAACGGTTCTACTCAAGCTGCGCCGGGTGCATCACGCCCAGGTAGCGCGTTGGTTGGAGGTCAATGCTGGGGAACGTCTGGACGAGTATCTGAACTTGATTGCCGGGCATTACGAACTGGCGGGTGAGCGGGCAAAGGCAGCCGATTATCTGCGGCGGTCGGGCGAGGAAGCGCTGCGGGCCAGCACCTTTCGCGATGCGATTGGTGCTTTTGAGCGGGCGTTGGCAATGACGCCAGAGAGCGATGTGGCGAGCTATGCGTCGCTGCTGGTCCGGCTAGGGAATGCGTATTACAGGGTGAGCGACTATCCTCTGGCGACGCAGCACTTTGAGGAAGGACTGACGCTAGCTCGCCAAGTGGACGTCCCACAGACGGAGATAATGGCGTGCATCGGGTTGGGCCGAGTTGCCAGCTATCAGGGAGAATATGATGAGGCAGAGCGTCACCTGGCAAAGGGGTTTGAGTTGGCCTGCGAGTGTGATGACTCGAGAGGCAGAGCGCTGGCAGTGAGAGTGCTGAGTGAAGTCTACTTTAGGCAAGGGGATTTTGCCAAGGCAGACGAGTATGCCAAACAAGGCTTGGAAATATCCAAAAGGCTCAATGACCGGCAAGGGACTGCCAGCACACTCAGAACTTTGAGCACCACTGCCCGGACACGGGGAGAATACAAAGAGGCAGAGCGATACCTGGAGGAAAGTCTAGCGCTTCTCAGGGAAATTGGCGACCGGCCGGGAGTTGCGCGCTGTCTCAATAACCTGGGCGAGATCGCCCGAATTCAGGCAAAGTATGAAGAGGCCGCGCGCTACTATGATGAAAGTCTAGTGATAGCTAAGGATGTTGATCTGCGTATGGTGATTGCGGCTTGCCTGATCAACCTGGGACTGGTCCACGCCAGCTTGGGTAAGAATGATGTTTCCTCAAAATATTTGCACGAGGCTCTAGAAAAATCAGTGACCATTGGCGTCGTCCCTATTGCGTTGTTCGCGCTGACCGGGATAGCCGAGTTGCAGACGAGGGCCAGGCGTTACGTGTGGGCGGCAGAACTGCTGGGGTTGGTGCTGGGTCACCCGGCGATGGATGCGCAAAACAAACAAGAGACCAAACCAACGCTCTCTGTACTACGCGAGGCGCTCCCCGCTAGTGAACTGGAGACAGCACTGGAACGCGGCAAATCGTTGGAACTGGAAGTGGTCGTGGCCGAGCTCTTGGGCGGCACAAAAAAATGAGCAAGCGTGAGTATCGTCAACAACCAGATTGACACTCGTTGCTTGGGTGTTGTTCAGAAACAAGTCGTACTTTTTATCCAATTTCACTCGGAGGCACTGGTTCAGTTGGGTGGGATTTTTAGAGAATAGTCTGTTGTGGCTCGAAATTGAGCTTGTAGCCGCGCTTTCCATAGCGCGTAAGGCTCTACGAGGTATGGAAACCTCGTCTACATCGTAATCCCATTCAACTGAA
>JAAEPW010001281.1 GCA_024232355.1 Chloroflexota bacterium
AGCCACCCCTCGTTTAGAAGGCAACCCCTACGTCATCTGCGGAGAGAAACCGGGGCAGCATCTCGTGAATGGCCTGCTCCCCTAAGACGGGTTCATGTTGATTGAGCGAATCCGGCTATTTCGGAACTCTGAATGGAGGACGATATGGCCCGGAAGGTATATACAATTGACATTGTAGGAAGCTCGTGCGAGGCGACATTTTCACATCGAGTCAGACAGGGCAGACTTCGGCAACAGGTTGTTAGGGAGCTTAAATTTTGAGGGGACCAACTATATTTATGAAGGGTTATCGAGGTAAAAGGCCAAAGTAGTAGAGGAGCGCTATGCTGAACCAAAGTACAAATTCTAGTAGCCGAGGTGCGACCTATGCGGCAGACACGCAGTCCGTGTTTCATCTTGTCCTGCCAGTCCGAGAGTGCGAGGTAACAGAGTTTGAGGATGCGCTCAATCGACCCAATCGTCGGTTTGTTCTTTGCAGCTGCTGCTGGTGTGATAATGAACTCTAGGGCCAGTCCTAGAATTTCTGGGAAATTGTTGAAGGTAGATTCTTTGAGGCGGTGAATCTGGAATAAAGAAACAGATTAAAGCCATGCCGAATCAGACTGCAGATCCTAGTAGCCAAGATGCGGTATGTACGGCGGACACGCAGTTCCTGTTTCGTCTCGGCCTGCCAGTCCGAGAGCGCGAGGTAACAGAGTTTGAGGAAGCGCTCAATCGACCCAATGGTCGGTTTGCTCTTTGCTGCACTGGGAGACCTCCATTGCATCATCCGAAGCATGGCTGCACATCGCAGCCATCCGGAGGGCGGCACGACTCATCGCAAGACAGGTAAATGTCGTCACCGAATTTTGAATCAGACTCTTAGCGCGAGGCGCCAACTATCCTTGTGTGTTGAGGCCAAGTTCTAATCGCGGGCGTGTTCGGTTTCGTCGTTAATCTGCTCATGCTCACCGGCCCGCTGTTTATGATGCAGGTCTATGACCGGGTGCTAGCCAGCCGGTCTGTGTCCACGCTTGTTGCGCTGACGCTGCTGGTTGCTGATCTGTTTACGTTCAAAGTAATTTGTGGGTTCCCACCGAGGCGCAAGTCCGTGTGGTGCTCCTTCATGCTGCTTTGCACCCCCTCGGGCCCCATGGCTCTGGATGTGCCCTGAGAGCTCCATAGAAGCCCACGCGGCGGCGTTATGCGCATTCTCTTGGTTTTAGTTGGTATCAAAAAAAGCGTAGCAGCGCTCGGCGGGCTTTAAAACGGCTCACAGCGCATCGGCATATTTTTACACCGCCCGCGGGGTAAAAATTGCGCTGCGGGCGCAGTAAAAAGCTGAGGGTGGATTCCAGCGTGAAGTGCAACACGACTGGCCTTGACCCGAATCAGCAAATCACTGCCAACTGGTTTCATCGAGAATGATGTAGAAACCAGACCGACGCTTACAAAAGCAAAGGCCCCGGACGCAACGAACGTCTAGGGCCTTAGGAGAGTCTTGTTCGTGATAACCAACAATCACGAAAGTCTCACTGTTCTGCGCGCGCGTCAATGCTTTTGAGGCGGCGGCCCACTTAATTAAGGGGCACGCCATGTTCACAGCACAGCTAGAGAGCGCCATCGAAGGCGCTTATCTCCACCAGCTAGACTACCTATCGCGGGACTTGTGGAAAGCCTACGAGGCCGAGCTGGTGGGCGACGACCAAGCCCAGCGTCTTGCCGAGCTAATACATAGCCGCCGAGAGGCCCTCAGAGAGGCTCACAGAGCCGGAGAGAGGGGGGGAAGCGCTTCACCTAGGCGTTTTACTATCTTCAAGCCGCGGCGTTTGCAGCGTTCCGCGACGCGCTCCAAGGCGATAGAGCGAAGGCGCAAACTAGCCGCCTCTAGCCCATTGCCACCAAGGCTTTCAGGCAAGTTCACAACAGGCGCAATGGCTGTTCTGAGGGTAGTTGCAGATGCAACAGGTCGTAACGGTGCGCAATGCGTCAAGAGCGTTGCCGAGATAGCCGCTAGGGCTGGGGTCTGCCATCGGCTGGCCCAATACACGATCCGCCTTGCCGAGGCTGAGGGCCTGATTGCCGTTCAGGAAAGGCGACGGCACGGGGCACCAAACTTCCTCAATATCGTGAGTATAGTCTGTGCGGATTGGCTGGCGTGGCTGAAAGGAAATAGAGGGTGCAGAAAACTGCGCCCCACGACCAATAGCTATTCAAGAAAAGAAAAAAAGAGTGCCTTGCAGCACGTCTTAGATCCAATCCTAGATGGCGTGCAGGGGCGAGAGGAGCCCCCACCAAAGCCCGTTTAGTCTTTTTTCAACCCCAACTACA
>JAAEPW010001282.1 GCA_024232355.1 Chloroflexota bacterium
GCGTCGCAGATTCCATCGCCGTCTGTGTCTGGACAAATCTCGCAGGTTCCAGAGTTGCACACGGGCGTACCTGTTATCAATGTACATGGCTCAACCATGCAACTCACTATCGTGCCTTCGCATACCGGATCGATTTCGTTTTCGTGAAGTGCAAGGCAATAGCATCCGTCGCAGTAGCTATTGTGCAGCCGGCAATCCGAGTCGTTCTGACAGCTGCAATCGATGCCGTCGCAAGTATCGCAGCCGTCCGGAAGACCGTCGCCATCTCCATCATCGTTGTCATTGAAGCCTGGGCAGAGGTCGGCGCAGTCTGGCGTACCGTCACCATCGGTATCTACGTCGGCCACGCCGCAACCGCAGATGCCGGGTTCCACTTTGCCGGCGTCGTCCGGGCAGTTGTCGTCTGCGTCGCAGATTCCATCGCCGTCTGTGTCTGGACAAATCTCGCAGGTTCCAGAGTTGCACACAGGCGTACCTGTTATCAATGTACATGGCTCAACCATGCAACTCACTATCGTGCCTTCGCATACCGGATCGATTTCGTTTACGTGAAGTGCAAGGCAATAGCATCCGTCGCAGTAGCTATTGTACAGCCGGCAATCCGAGTCGTTCTGGCAGCTGCAATCGATGCCTTCGCAAGTATCGCAGCCATCCGGAAGACCGTCGCCGTCGTTATCGTCTGCATCGTCGAAGCCGGGGCAAATGTCTTCTGTATCACAGACACCATCGGAGTCGCTATCCACGCATTGTACCGTGATTGTCAGATCCCCAATGGAGCCGGCCGTTGTTGGTTCGCATCGCCATACAGGACTTCCGGTTTCACCATCGTTGATGGTCGTAGCGACCAGATTGGAGAGTGATAGTGTATAGACGCCAGACGTGGTTGGTGCTGTTAGTGTGCCGGTGACCATCACCTCTTCGCTGTGAGCCAGGTCGGTGATGACAGAGCCGGTCGGCCCATCGCCGCCGGTGTAGTTGATCGTATTTTGGGCTCCGCCGACTTGCACAAGATCGCCGCCAATCACTGTACCACCGAAGCCGTCCGGGTTGTTGTAACCTAGCGGAGCAGCGAAGTTAACGAACGAGCCTGAGGCCGCGTCGGCCTGTGTAAGGTCGCCGCCGTCAAAGGACAAGTCGAGCGCAAAACCGGCCAGGCCTTCGTTGTTGATGTCGTCGAGCTGACCTCGTACATCGTAGCTAACCGTCATGCCCGGCGTCACCGTGACACTGTTGATGCCGCCGCTGGTCACCTGTACGTTGAGTGCGGCCGGGGTCAAATGGTCCTCGCTGCCGAGCGTGATGTCCGGCGCGTTGCACATCCATGCCTGCAGGTTAAAATACTGACTCCGGCCGCCCTCGCCCCAACTATTAATCCACGTGTGGTTCTCAGCTCCCCAAAGCAAGTATTTTGTGCCGGCCCAGCCGTTGAACATCGCATCCGACTCGGGATAACCAAGCCACCAATTCCCAGCGCTGGTGCCATTGCCACCCGTCTCGAAGAGATCCAGTTTGTTCCCATCGGCCCAGTACCAACCGAAAGGAGGCGAGTCCATTTCAAAGTACAGACCGATCCAGCAACTTATGTCCCCAAGCGGAGAAGCCAGCGCGGTCATTTCGTCGATTAGTGCCTGCTGCTCGGTTAGCGTCAGGTTTATATCGATAGTGGCCAGGAGTGTACCGTAGTAGTCCAAACAAAAGTCGCTCGCATCATCCCAGCCCATGTTCGCGCCGGGTTCGCCAAGGAACTGGTCAACCAGAATGTAGTTGGGAATCCCATTGCCGATTGACTTGATTTCAGCCAGCGTATCTTGTCCGCTCACGGCGTCTTGCAGGCTCAGATAGTCATGTAGATCAACGTCATCATCGCCGCCAAAGTCAACTACATCACAGATTGGCCCGGCGCTCGTGCCGGGGCCTGCCTCACAGGCACAGAAGTCATTCGTATCGGAGCCGTCCACATCACCGTCGAGATCCAAATCGGCCGGCGAAGAGTAGTAGGGGCAACCGACGCCATCAACATAGGGATACCCCGGGATGGTGTCTGGACAATCATCACATGGGTCGGGAGTGCCGTCGCTATCGCTGTCCGGTCCTGCCGGATCACAGTCGGGAACGCATTCGTCCAACCATCCGTTGTCGTCAGAGTCACCGTCATAATCATAGACAATGTTGAGTTGTTGAAAAGGGTTACCGCCGCTGCAGGAAGCCGTACCATTGCAGGAAGCGGCGTTGCGCAGAAGTTTAATCGCCATCCGCCTGGCGCCGTCAAGATCACGGGCGCTGTTCCAATCGGCGGCCGTGACGACGAGCACGTCCTCTGTGTCACAAGTTTGTGCGCCGTCAAAGAATTTCCCCAGCGACACGCCGTTGGCGATAAATTCAATCCACTCGTCAGGGGCGTCGAAATTCATGTCGGCAACGGACTGGAGGGAAAGGGTGACATCCGAAATAGCCCTCGGTGCAGCCATGATATTGGCCGGGTAATTGGGGTCGCAGCTAGTATAATTTCCCATGACTCGCATGTCTGAAAATGTGCCTTCAAGTTGGGTACAATCCCCGATGCCGTCCTCGTTACAGTCCTGGGTGTCATCAACTCCGTTGCACGTATCGCATTCGTTCGGGATGGTGTCACCGTCAGAGTCATTTGCGTCGTCATAGCCTTCACACAAGTCGCAAACGTCGACTACGCCATCGCCATCCTCGTCCCATAGGCAGGCGTCAATGGTGCCGGGCCTGCCGTCGCAGTCATCGGTTTCACACTCGTTCAGAAGGCCGTCGCCGTCGCAATCGTTTGTTGTCGGAATGACGGCCGTGAATTGGGTGGTTTCGCCCCAACCGTTTAGGTCTGGGCCAACAGTTGGGCATGACCCAGGTCCATACAGTTTGTAATGTACGCTCACGGTCAGGTCGCCGCGACCGGCCGCGCGTTCGTCGTTCCAGACGCTGATGGGGACCACCGCTGTTTCCGTTTGCACAACGCAATTGAACTCCCCCCGCTCCATCCCTGGCTGGAACAGACGATCGACAAATGTCGACCCCACGTACACATCCGCCCAACCATCCATGGTATGAAGCTTGTTATTCGCTGTAATCGAGAGATTGACGGCGTTTACCGCAATCTCCGCGTTGCCGAAAGTGTGCTCACTATATCTTGGGTTCCTCCAGTGTAAATCGACAAGCGATTGCCGTGTCACTTCAACCGTCAGCTGCTGATCGTCCTGAGTGCCGTCCCCGTTGCAGTCGTCCGCGAGCACATTGGTCGCGCCGACCAATCCCTGCAGGAGTACAGCGACCATGAGGGCCGAAGTGCATCGCCGTGCAAAGCGACTTGGTCTCCTCAGATCGAAAAAGTTCGAGAACAGAGGCGTTGAACCTCCGTTAGCTCGTGTTCTGCAAATGTTGTTGATATTAGTATTCATGTGTAACAAGTTGTTTTCCTTTCAAACGGCAAGGGGTGCCGGTTCTTGACCGGTTTTTGCCATATCATTGTGTTTGTAATTTTGCAAGCGCAAACATCTGTCAGTATTGGATTTAAGTCCGAGTCTTCATGCCGGCGACAGTCGTTGAATCCCGGTTGGCCCGCACCGAGCCCACGGAGGTAAACCCCGCATCTACATTGATCATGTATCATCAAATAAGTTAGCGCTTATGGGATAAATCCCACCCCTACAAAAACGGACACGAAACTAACTTTTACAACACCCTCATAAACCCCGCGGTGAGAAATGCGGCCTGCGGCCGGAAGCGGCTGGGCCGCTTATGTACGGCTTTTAGATGGTGCGTGGAGGAGATTTCCCCAATTGTTGGATGACTCCCAAAAGCTGACACCTACTCGATGATCGAATCATCATCCACTATCATGGTCGTGTCATCGTGCCCGGAGATACCTGGGAGGATTTCCCAGGGATGGTTAGAGTGGTTGATGTTGTTATGGATGACCGAGTCTTCGATTTGAATGGTGCCGTCGTGGTTGTTACTGACAAAGAAAATGGCAGAGCCGTAGGAGTTTACTTCATTGTGCTCAAGGCGAGTGCCGCACAGGGAGAGTGTCATTGTGTTCCCGTCATTGTAGATGGCGCCACCGCTGCCCCCGCCAGGTGTGTTTTCTTCAGCGGGATTGCCCCCGTTGCCTATGGCTTTATTGTGTGTAAAGAGGCTGTTGATGATTGTCCACGAGACGCCGATGCTGCTGATACCGCCTCCGTTGGAGCAAACATTACCCAAATCGTCCCGACCGCCGAACGTGCTGTTGACCACATAAACCGGTAGTCCGTTGTATTGGCTAAAAACTCGGATGCCCGCACCACCCACATCCGGGCCGGTATCGGCGCAGACGTTATTGAAGAATCGGCTGTTGATCACTTTAAACCGACCTCCCCGGACCCAGATGGCGCCACCGCCGTCATACTCATCCTCTCCTTTTGAGTTGGCATTGACAAAGGTGAGGTTTTGTACTGTCAACTGGGGATGATCCTGGTTTTGGCATTCCGGGGTAGTCCATACCTGGTTCTCGTCGCAGGTATTCATGTAGAGAATGCGCCGCAGGTTGGCGCCGCTCAAAGTTACTTTATTGCCTCCGTCGATGACAATTTTCGGTCCTGTGTTGTTGAAGATTTTTGCAGTCTCCGAAAGGACTATAGTCACCGGGGCCGTTCCGCAGTTGAAGGTGATGAGGCCGCCCTTTGCGATGGTCTCCACCACGGCTTGGCTGGTGCAGCTCTGCGCGGTGCCGTCACCTATGACGTGATCGGGTTTAGATGTGTCTTCTTCCATGGCTTCGGCTGAAACCGGACATTTCCCTTCCGTATTACCTGCTGGAGGCAAATCAGTATCAGTATCTGAATCCACCTCAGTATCTGAATCCACATCAGAGTCTGTATCAATATCGGAATCCGCGTCTGCATCGGTATCCGCGTCTGCATCGGAATCCGCGTCTGCATCGGAATCCGCATCGGTATCTGCGTCACTAGAACCATCGAGTCCAGCATCCAACATGGCATCATCGCTGTCGCCACATCCGAGACCCAATCCCCAAGACAGTCCCAACATTCCAATCACAATCAATA
>JAAEPW010001283.1 GCA_024232355.1 Chloroflexota bacterium
GTGTGCACCTTTGCCAAAAACTATCGCGAAGCCAACCTCTTCCTGGGCATCTTGCAGTTGCTGCTCCCTGCGTTGGCGCTCGTGGCGACATTTGGCGTCGGCGCTACACCTTCGGCGACCATATACGCACTGCCCGTGATAGGCGTGTTGACAGCGATGCGCGATTTGTTCGGAGGTGGGGTCGCACCAGAGATGCTGCTGTTGACGGGGGGGGCGGCCGTCGTATACTCTGTAGCATCTATCCTGTTGGCGGCTTGGGCCTTTTCCCGCGAGTGGGCTTTGATGCGGGGTATGTGAAGGGAGACAAAGAAAACACGGCGACATTCCCAGGTTGTGTTTTTTGCCCAGTGATGCTAATATAACCATCAAACTATATCTCGACAATTACAATTCACCAACACAAGGAGGTTGCCCGATGGAACGAGTCAAAAACTTTTGGATTGCCTTTAAAGATATTGCCCTCATCTTTTCGTTTGCCGTCAACTTTGTCCTGGTCGTCGTACTGCTCGCGGTGAGCATACCTGCACTTCGGACCGTCTTTACACTCAAGACCGATGTGGTCGAACCGCTGCTGATCA
>JAAEPW010001284.1 GCA_024232355.1 Chloroflexota bacterium
CTCTGAACGGGATTGTGGAGAGTGGGTATCCCGCTACCTGGACAATCCGTCTACCTGGGATCGAGATATGACGTTGATCCACGAACTTAACCATGCTCGCTACAACATTGATTTGTACGGATTAAACATATACGTCCACGCCCGTCCCCTGGCTGAAGACATTGACGCCAGTGCGCACATACTACGCTTGACCGATCCACCCGATTTTGTAGAGTTTGAACCACCCGTCTACTTTGCTATAGATGGCGAACTGCTGTACTGCATCGCCAGAGCAGGAGACAGCTTTAGCAACTGCACACGAGGTGTAGAGGGCACAACACCTCGCGCACACAGCAGCGGCGCGGCAGTATATGCCGCAACTGTGCGCGTGCAAGATGGCCTTGGCAACGCTCTGGTGGGCACACCGGCTTTGCCTGTGGAGGGCACGCACGGCACAATAGTTTACCAGGAGCCCTACTATTACGAGGACATTATGGACCACGGGACAGGTTACGGAGAATATTCGCGCTATGTGCTCAACCGCATCGCCGGACAACGCGCCCGTTGCGGGAACTATAACGCTCCCTGCAACGTCGGCGAGTTCCTGGACGAGATCCCAACCCGCAACACGCTGGAGATCCGTTGGCCGGATGGGCAACCCGTACCCGACGCAGCCGTCGAGATATACCGGGCACAACCCTACCTGGGTTGGTATGGCAAACAGTACGAAAGCACGCCGGATATACGCCTGGTCACAGACGCAAATGGTCAGGTAGAGTTGGGAGCATCTCCGTTCGACGACTCGGGACACGTCACGCATGGTTGGGACTGGAGCAATGCGGTGCTGCTCCTCAAAGTAGCGGCGCAGGGACAAGTCAGTGTGCAATTCCTAGACGTTACGCCCTTTAACCTGGCTTATTGGAAAGACGTCATACACCCAACGTACCCGATAACCCTGACCCACAGCTTAACGCTCGGCGTATCTGCGCCAAAAGTAACCTTTACGACTACTCAAGAGAATCCAATTCTCTTTGCCACGTTTGTGTCTACCAACACGGGCGGAACGATCACCCACTACCTTTGGGATTTTGGAGATGGCGTGACCAGCACACTGCCATCGCCTACGCACGCGTACAGCCAGGCAGGTGCCTATAACGTAGAGTTGACCGTCAGTGGGCCTGGCGGAGGCGACCGGGTGACCATGCCTGTCCATATCCAGGTCGCCGAGTCGCTATACTTGCCGCTTGTGTCAAGCAACTATGCTGGCAACACAGTTGACGAGGCTGGCGCACTCGTGGTAGCCCAGGCAAGCACAAACTCTATCGCCATACTTGACGCGGAAACCGGAGACCCTTTGCATGCACCGGTTTCGGTGGGGCAATCTCCCCTCTGGTTGAGCGGGAACTCTGGGGACAACCGTATCTTTGTTGCCAACGAGATTTCAGATTCGGTCTCGATTCTGGATCAGCACACCTGGGATGTGCTTGACACGCTATCTGTAGGCAACGGTCCACGCTGCATAGCCGTTACACCAGACCTGCAGCACGCCTACACAACCAACAACGGCTCTCGCGACGTGTCAGTCATTGATCTCCAAAGCAACAGCGTGGTCGCGACACTCACAGCGGGCGCTCATCCACAAGCCATTACCATCTCACCGCATAGCGGACTCGCCTACGTGGTAGCCAACACGCCCGGCAAGGTCATCTGGGTCGACACCTCCACCAGTCAAGTTGAAGATTGGCTCCACATTGGCAACCACCCCCAGTCCATTGCCACGAGTCCCAACGGGCAGCACCTCTACGTCGTCGACTCGTATGGTCAGGCGCTCTACACGGTAGATGCAATCAGCTTTCAAATCATTGACGTTCTGGCCATTCCCGGACACCCCCATCGCATTCTGATAACGCCCGATGGGAGCAAGGCATATATCGCAAACTCTGCACGCAACCACTTGTCTGCAATAGACCTCTCCAACTATAGAGTCATAGAAAACATTGACGTACAATCATCCCAGTGGGCAATGGACATATCCGCAGGCGGAGAGCGACTATTCGTATCGCTATACGACTCGGGTGAGATTGCCGTAATTGACACGACGACTGATACCGTCGCGCAAAAGTTTGCTCCAGGCGGACATCCCAGCGCGGTCTATTTCGTAGAGAGCCCATAACTATGAGCGACTTTGCGAATACGAGCTTGCCTGGCCGCAGTCCAGGACGACAAGATCATCCTACTGCCTCACTATCACACCGACGCAGGGCCTGTGCAGTGGGCCATCCCCGGCGGCAAGGTAGAGTTTGGCGAAAGCCTACCCGAGACAGCCATCCGAGAGTTCCTGGAAGAAACCGGTTGCCAGGCCCAAATCACCGCTCTGCTGGACGTAAGCGACGTCATCCTGCCAGAGACCCTACCCCAGCATCACGGTGACCTTTTCTGGCAAGGTTGTCGGCGGAGAACTGGCCCCCAAAGCCAATCACAGGTACGGTAAAAAAATGCCGCGATGGTTCGGACTGGAAAAAATCAAGAAAATAGAGTATCATTCCCCAGCGTAGTAAAAAGCCGCTGGATGCCTATACGAAAGGATACGCCAGACCATGAGCGATCAAAAAGACAAACCACCCAAACGCCAATACCCACCTCTTTACGAAAAGCTCGTACCCATCGCCCTGGGCATCATCCTCGCGCTCATCATCGTCCTGTTGCTCATCATCTTTGGCGCGGCCCTGGGC
>JAAEPW010001285.1 GCA_024232355.1 Chloroflexota bacterium
CCACGCCCGGCACTTGTCCTGATCCACCAGCACGATGCCGTCCTCGCCCCGTTTGTAGAGCGCGCCGGACGGGCAGGCTGCCACGCAGCCGGGATTCAGACAGTGATTGCAGATGCGCGGCAGGTAGAAAAAGACGAGCCGCTCTATTGCAAAGAGCTGCCGGCGCTCCTCCTCGGTGAGGCTCTCCAGGTTGAGGTCGTTGGCGGCATAGATTGGCGAACCGCTCAAGTCGTCGTCCCAGTTGGGGCCAGCCTCGACGTCTATCGGCTCGCCGCTGATCATCGAGATGGGCCGGGCGGTGGGCTGGTCGTCCCCGGCGGGCGCGGTAAAGAGGTCCTCGTACCGGTAGGTCCACGGCTCATAGTAATCGTCCATGGTGGGCAGGCGTGGGTTGAAAAAGAGATTGCCCAACACGCCCAACCGGCCTTGCAGCTTGAGGCGCAGTTTGTCTCCCTTTTTCTCCCACCCGCCCTTGTACTTTTCCTGATCCTCCCATAGGGTCGGGTAGCCGGTGCCCGGCTTGGTCTCCACATTGTTCCACCACATATACTCGCTGCCCTGGCGGTCGGTCCAGATATTCTTGCAGGAAATGCTGCACGTGTGGCAGCCGAGGCACTTGTCCAGGTGGAACACCATAGAGACCTGGGATCGAACGTCCATAATCAACTCCTTTATTACTTGAAACTTTGTCCATGCTGTGCAATCTGTGGTTAATACATTTTCGTCCCTGGTTCAGC
>JAAEPW010001286.1 GCA_024232355.1 Chloroflexota bacterium
CCGTCGATGGAGGCACCGTGTCATCCATCGTGGTCGGAAGTAGCTGCACCGGCACCGGATCCCCCATCTCGCTTCCCACAACACTGCGGTAAGTGTTGATCTGGTCCAGCGTCGTCGTCACGCCTCTTCGGCCCGTCGATGGCTCCGTTCATTGCATTCCCCACTCTTGGGACTGCAACAGCTGCCTTCCCACTTTGGTCAGATCCACATCGCCTGCCACACTGATCAAGTACTGTCCCAGTTCAAGTCGGGGCATTCCCAACTTGAAGTGTCGGTTGACCATGGCGTTGACATCTTCATCGGCGTAGAGCACCAACGTCGTCAGTTGGGGCAGCGGTGCATAGAACTTCCTCGGCTGTCCCGCCGATCCGATTCCGCCCGGCATGACGTACTGGCCAGTCACCAATCTGCCATACAGTCCGTTGAGAGCGCCCAACTGCGTGCGGCGCATCAGCACGTCGTTCTGCATTTCGGCCATTCACTGTAGGTTATACGGCGAATCCCAGAGCATGGATTGCTGCTCGAAGCCTCCCGCATTCTTGATCAACTGGTACAAATCCCCTTTGGCAAACAGGATGGTCCCAGTGCCGCATCGCTTCTC
>JAAEPW010001287.1 GCA_024232355.1 Chloroflexota bacterium
GAATCCGAGGCTGCAACGCGACGTTGCGCGCCGTGTGCTGGAAATTAAAGGAACAGAAATGACTAGCATGCAGCGCATAGTCACGGACTGTGTAGCCAATTCCTTTGAGTGCACCCAGTTTGTACAGAGATTGTCGGTTCTTGAATGAGAGTATACTCAGTTGCAGGCAGATTTTCAGTGGAAGTATGGTCAGCAAGTGGTGACAGCAGCTGGTGCACGTCAACAAACGACGCCATTGGCCAGTTCAGTCAGTCAAGTGACGAATCAGCCGAGCGGAGCGACGGGGGCTATTTTAGACCCGTCCGCTGCCGCGTTCCAGCCGGTGAATGTCGTGTTGTCAGACGGTGCTAATCGCACTGATCTGACTGGTGCCGCTACAGTAGCCGGGAATGGGCAAATCACGCTGCAAGAATACGAGGCGACACTCGATCCGAGCTACATCGCCGATCTTCAGTGGGAGCGTGATGAGCAACAGGAAGCATTGCGTCAGAGAGATGAAGTGTTGCGTCAGAGAGATGAAGCGTTGCGTCAGGAGCAAGAAGCGCGGCAGAAAGAAAAAGAAACGAGTGAACAGTTGAGAGCGGAACTGGCCCGCGTGCAACAAGTGTCACACGGGTCAGCGCAGACGACTGGAGTGAGCGAGCCACCATTGCAGAACTCTACTGCAATCGGCGGCGGAAGTGTTCGACCTGGATTGACACAGTACGCGTCTCATACCGTGTATGTGCCACCGGCGACGCTAAAGGAAGCGAAACAGGCAGCTGCTACAGAGGGCCTCTCGCAAACCCGCTCTTGAATGGGCGTGCGGGAGCATACGGATTTGCCGGTAATGGAAATCCCGGAAATCAGCGACAAGACAGCCCAGAATATGCGCAAGGTGAACATTAGGCTGTTTGTCGCCGCTACCAAAAAATGGAAGCGGTGGCGCTACGACTTTGAAGTGGCGATGAGAGGCGCCGCCATTCCGCGCAATCATTGGGTAGCGGCAGTGGCTAGCCATCTGGACGATAAGGCCCGTGATCTTTACGAAGAGCTCACTGGGGCGCGCCGCGGATGTCAGACTATTGAGTGGGACGAGTTGGCCGAGAAGTTTGAGTTGCGTTTTCAGGAAGTAATCAATCCGAATAACGCGATGCTCAAGCTGAGAGGGATGAAGTTCAATCGAAACAAAGACGATTTTGCGGACTTCTCGACGAATTTCTATGAGATGGCGGCTCATGCGTTTCCTAAGTTCGACTCAGCAGCTTTGGATGTAGCCGCATCGGCCGAGCTTCGTCATCATTTGCCCCAAGGCTGGGTTAACAAGCTTGATGAAGCGCACAACAAAGACAGTGACAGGATCACGTTCTCATATGATCGTGACCTCTGTCAGCTGCTGCAGAATATGGAGAGAGCGCGGTCTGAAGGCCAGCGCTTGACCAATGACCTGAAGAAAGAAGATGGGAAACCGGAAGCCAAGAAGAATGTCAAAGGGCAGCCCATGTTCAATACTGACACGGGGGCGCCCGATGAAGCTCAGGGTGGTGGTCAGCGCGGAAGGGGTCGCCAGAAAGGAAATAAAGGAGACCCCCCATCGGCTTTCACCAGGTACATGCCTGACATCGGACCAGAACAGATGGATCGACGGCAGCAGCCACCATTTGATAATGGTGGTGCTCATGGACGTGGAAATGGGCCAGATCCGAAATGCTGGAATCCGATGCGTGGATTTAGGCAACCGAACGGTGCGCCGGGACGAGGCGGGAATCAGCAGTCGGGTACGGGCCGTGGCGGCAACACTTGCCGACTTTGCGGTCGGGAAGGACATTTTGCGCGCGAATGTTACAGTAACAGGACTGTTCCATATAACAGCACCTGTCGCAAGTGTGGGCAAGAAGGACACTGGGCGAACAGTTGTACGCAACCCAACGTGAGCGGGCGTGGAGGCTACAGTCGTGGTGGCGGTAATGGCGGTAATGGCGGTGGGCATGGCACTCAAAGCTACTACCCCAGTCAGCAACAGAGACGCACCCCGACTTGTTACCGTTGTGGACAGTTGGGTCATTATGCTAATCAGTGTACTAACCCTCGAAATTCTTTTCAGGGCGGACCCAGCCGAAATGAAGCGGTGGAAAATAGGTGCGGAATCTGTCATCAGAACATGCATCTGTCGATCAACTGTCCGAATCAGCCCCCGCCGCAGCAACAACTATGGGTGGCATCATCCGCACCGGTTGCAACGACAGTTGCAACGGCAGCGCCGGCGCCCTTGGGACCC
>JAAEPW010001288.1 GCA_024232355.1 Chloroflexota bacterium
ATCTCGAAATCAAGCCCCTGACAAAGCGAATTGGGGCCCAATCAGTCCCCGATTTGCAATTCCCGCTCTCTGGAGGCTTTTTGGACTCTTTCTTGCCCTTGACTGGCCTCCATTTTGCGAAAAATTGGTGATGGTACCGAGTTCGGACGTGGTTCTCCCACATAGGGTAACTACCGCCGCTGGCGTATGCGGGAGATTTTGCAATAAACTGCAAAATCTCCTTTACTTTTCGAGGAAAAGCCGACGGCGGTTTTTGTTACCTATCGAGGTATTGGAGGACGTATGATCTATTTTGATAATGCCGCCACTTTTTGGCCCAAGCCGCCGGGTGTGGCTGAGGCGATGGTGCGCTTTCTCGACGATGTCGGCGCTAATCCTGGGCGCGCGGCTCACCGGCGTGCCGTGGAATCCGGGCGTGTTGTCTATAATGCCCGCGAGGCGGTGACGGAGCTGTTCAATGCGCCTGACCCGTTGCGCGTGGTTTTTGGCCCCAACGTGACCGAGGCGCTCAATCTGGCGCTGTGCGGCTTGCTGCGTCCTGGGGATCACGTCGTCACCAGCTCGATGGAGCACAACTCGGTGATGCGCCCGCTGCGCGCGCTGGAGCGTCAGGGCGTCGGAGTGACAGTGGTACAGTGCTCGCCGGAGGGATTTCTCGATCCTGCTGATGTGGAGGCGTCCATCAAGCATAACACGACGATGATCGCCCTCAACCATGCATCCAATGTGGTGGGAACGCTGCTGCCGGTGGCCGATGTGTCTCGTATCGCCCGCCAGCACGGCTTGCTTGTGCTGGTGGACACGGCGCAGACCGGAGGTGCTTACCCGGTAGATATGCAGGCCGACGGTGTGGACCTGCTGGCCTTTACGGGTCACAAGTCGCTGTGCGGGCCGATGGGCACGGGCGGACTGATCGTCGGGGCGCGGGTGGACGTGGCCCGGATGGAACCGCTCAAGCGTGGCGGCACGGGCAGCCGCTCGGAGCACGAGGAGCAGCCGGACTTTTTACCCGACATGTGCGAGAGCGGTACGCCTAACGCGGTCGGTTTGGCGGGGTTGGCGGCTGGTGTGCGTTGGGTGCTGGCGCAGGGTGTGGAGAACATCCGTGTCCACGAGGTGGTGCTGGCCCAGCGACTGATCGGCCAGCTGCAAGAGATTCCTAGCGTGATTGTCTACGGCGGGCTGGACGCAGAACTCCAAACCGCGACCGTTTCTTTCAACATCGTCGGGATGGAACCTTCGGAGGTCGGGCTGCGGCTGGATGATGAGTATGGTATAATGTGCCGCGTGGGATTGCATTGCGCGCCAGCAGCGCACAAGACGTTGGGTACGTTTCCGGTGGGCACGGTGCGCTTTGGGCTGGGGGCTTTTAACACTGCCGAACAAGTCGACGCCGCCCTGGAGGCTGTGCGCCGACTTGCCCAGGGGGCCGTTTGATGGGTCGAGATCAATATGCCGTTATTCTGGTCTATTCCACCAACTATGCCTTGCGGGCGGAAAAGGTCTTGTTGGAGGCAGGAATCTCATCTAAACTGATCCCCGTTCCCCGCCACCTGAGTTCCGACTGTGGTGTGTGTGTGCGCGTCGAGTGGTCGCAACTGGAAGCGGTGCTGGAAGCGTTGGAATCGGCAAAAGTAGAAATCAATCAAGTTCACGAGATCTGATTGACGTAAAAAAATCTGATTGGCGTAAAGGAGTAGGTTGACAAAGTATCAAATTCTTACAGCCGAAACAGAACTGGGCCAGCAAGCGCTCACAGAGGTGATGGAACGCTCGTATGTTTCAGACATTGATAGCGTGCCGCCCGCCTGGGCGCGTGTGCTGGTGGCGGACGATGAGCCCGTGTCGTTTATTGTCGTCGATCCGGCGCGCTGGATGGAGTATCCGGGTGGTGATCTTCCCTACGCTTTTATCTGCGACGTCGCCACGCGGGAGGATCGCCAGGGCGAGGGGCATTTTCGGGCCATTATGGAGGATACGTTTGCGAGCTTGCACGCTGCCGGGGTCTCGTTGGTGGTTACCCATGGGCGTTATCCGCTCTACCGTCGGTTCGGTTTTGACGTGTTCACACACCACAGCGGTATCTTTGTGACACCCGAACAGATCGAGAGGGAATTGGGGGTGCTGGTGTCTGAACGGGCAAAGGAACTGTTGGTCGTCGATGAGAACCGGTACCTGCACGAGGACATGTTGTTGGTCACTGATGTCCGAGCGACGATTATGGCAGAGAGTAAACAGGCTCTGCAAACGGCCGCAATGCTGGCCCGCGAACGCACCAAGTCTCGCATCATGTTCGAGTATCCGCCTGCGCCGAGTTATGGTTCCCGGTATCCCATTTGCCCGTTGCCAGAGACGCCTTTTGTTGCGCTGGCACGGGCGTGTGGCGCTCAAGTTTGTGTGCAGGGCGCTGCGCCGGAAGAAGGCGAAATCCCCGACGCTGATTGGATCAAGGTATTGGATTCCGAGGCGTTCCTGCGGGAGGTTCTGAAAGGAATGGAAAAACCAACACGCGCCCTGCCTAAAGGAACGATTGGTTTTGATACCGACGCGGGCGCTGTGACTATTAAGAGCGTTGGAGGAAGGGTGACGGTGTCGAGTGATGATGGGCCGGATACAGTTCGAGTAACGTGGCCGTCTGCGGCACTAGCACAACTCGTGACCGGGTACAAGTCTATCGAGGTGCTTTGTGCCGTTCACAGTGCAGAAATTTCGGACAAGGCTATGACTTTGCTGGGGGAATTGTTTCCCCCAAGGTGGCGTTTTTCTAGGAACGAAAGCTGGACGTACAAATCGTAAAGTTTAGGAGACAATTATGACCAAAACTGTTGACGCGCGAGGGCTGCCTTGCCCCCAACCGGTGATTCAAACTCGAAACGCAATGCGAGAAAGCATGCCTGGGATAGACGCAGCCGTGACAGCGATTGTCGATAACGAGATTGCCCAACAGAATGTGACCCGCATGGCCGAAAAAGCTGGAGCAACGGTGAAGGTTGAAATGCGGGACGATGGCATATATCTGCACATTACTCAAGGCGAGATGCTACAGGCAGATGCAATTCCGCAGCCTGTGGTCATCCCTGTTGGAGGGCCGTTGGTGTTGGTGATACCCAGCGAGTCTATGGGGCGAGGCGATGCTGAACTGGGACAAATCCTCATCAGGGGCTTTTTCCACACCTTGGGTGAGGTCGAGCCACTGCCTCACACGATCATCTTTTTCAACAGTGGGGTCAAATTGGTGGCGGAAGGCTCGCCGGTGTTGGAGGACCTGCAAAATCTGTGCGGGCAGGGCATCGAAATCCTGGCCTGCGGCACGTGCCTGGGGCACTATGATCTGAAGGACAAGATCGTTGTGGGCGAGGTGTCCAATATGTACACCATCGCCGAAACGATGTTGGGAGCGGGTAAAGTGATCAATTTGTGACAGAGATGATCGACGTATTTCCAAAATTAGATCATTTCACAAGTTAACTGCAGTATAGCCCCTTGTGGGCGGCTACTGCAAATGAATGATGGGCCAAGACCCTGTACTATGGCATTAACTTTTATATTGACCCCAAGAGGACTTTGCCTTTGCAGGTGGGAGGCCCAAGACTTTGTGACGTATACCGTGAAGCTAACTTTGTTCATAGGTGTCGTTCCAAAAACCTCAATGTTACAAACTTGACTTTACCCTTTTGTGCCAAATACTGATATAATGAGCCGATCAACCATCAGAGGAGGCAAATGATGCGTATTGGCATCACGTGTCGCCCAACACAGGGAGGGGCTGGTGTGCTGGCGACCGAGCTGGGCAAGCACCTGGCCGCGCGTGGTCACGAGATAGCATTCATCAGCCATTCTACGCCGCTGCGCTTGTATGATCCCCTACCGAGCATCAGTTTTCACGAGGTCATGACTCGAGCGGCTCCCCCGTTGAGCAATTTTCCCTACACGCTGGCTCTTGCTTCCAAAATGGTCGAGATCGCGCGGCTCAAGCGATTGCAAGTTTTGCACGTGCATTATGCGATCCCTTTTGCCATCGCCGCCATGTTGGCCAGACAAATCGCGCCGGAACTGGATTTAAAAATCGTCACCACCTTGCACGGGACCGATGTCACTCTGGTGGGAAACAATCCGACGTTCAAGCCGATCACAGAGCTAGCCATCGAACAATCTGACGCGGTCACTGCGGTCTCGCGTTTTTTGAGGGAGGAAACCTATCGCCAATTTCGGGTAGAGAAGGACGTCGAGGTGATCTATAATTTTGTCGACCCGGCGCGGCACGATCATCTGCCTTCATCGTACCCGTTGTCGGATGACTCTTGTCCGTGCACGTTGATGCACATTTCCAATTTTCACGCGATCAAACGAGTGGATGATGTGGTCAAGATATTTGCGCGTGTGCTGGGCAAGTTGGATGCCCGTTTGGTCATGGTGGGAGATGGACCGAATTCAGCCCTGGCATTGCAAACGGCCCAGGACTTGGACATTGAAGATCGGGTTCAATTTGTGGGCGTCGTTAACAGGATCGTGCCGCTGCTCCAGACCGCCGATTTGCTGCTGCTTCCCAGCCAAACTGAGAGTTTTGGTCTGGTCACGTTGGAAGCGATGGCTAGTGGCGTGCCCGTCATTGCCAGTGACGTCGGGGGGCTGCCGGAGGTCGTTGAACATGGCGTCACGGGATACCTGGCCCCGGTTGGAGATGTAGACCAGATGGCAGCATATGCGGTCAAACTTTTATCCGATCGTATAGCTTTTCAAACATTTTCCAAGTCTGCACGCGAGCGTGCTGTGAGATTGTTCGATTGTCACGACATCTTGCCCCAGTACGAGGCCGTCTATGAGCGAGTGCTAAAATGACAAGGGAAATTGACAGACCTCTGGATATTCTGGCATTCGCTCCTCACCCAGACGACGCGGAACTGGGGTGCGCAGGCAGTTTGATCCTCGCCGCTGACCAAGGGCTGCGGGTAGCCATTGCTGATTTGACGGAAGGAGAGCGTGCCAGCCGGGGCACGCCGGAGAAAAGAGCGCGAGAAAAGGAACGAGCTGCAGACTTGTTGGGTTTATGTGAACGGTTCTCTCTCGGCTTGCCAGACACCAAAATCGGAACCGATCCGGCACAGCGATTGCCCGTCATCCAACTGATCCGAGAGACAAGACCACGCGTCGTTTTGGCTCCATACGGGATAGATCGGCATCCAGACCACGTGGCAGCGAACAAGCTGGTACGGGATGCTTGTTTCTTTGCTGGGGTAAAAAATGTCGGGATGGGATGTTCCCATCGCCCAGAACGAGTGTACCAATATATGATTCATCATCCATTTTCACCTAACTTTGTGATCGATGTGTCGTTGGTGTGGGAGCGGAGAATGGCGGCGGTGATGGCTTATGCTAGCCAGTTTCACTCTGGACTTGCCGTCCATGACAAGTGCTCGACAGAAAACGGGCCAGATACCGTCATTAGCCAGCCCAGTTTTCTGCGTTTCGTTGAGGCCAGGGCGATCTACTATGGCGCTATGGTCGGTGCGGCGTACGGAGAGCCGTTCTACATGCCCGGTCCTGTGCCTTTACGTGAATTTCCCAACTTGGTCGATCCACGTCCACTGCCCGGCAAGTTGCCCGCGTACAGTATGTATTGATGTGAGAGAGGTAGCGATATGTCAAACAGACTGACTTGGTTCCGTGAGCACAAGCGTCAGACATTGGCTTTGTTGGTGATCGGTCTCCTTGCTATTTTGTTCGTCACTTGGTGGAGGGGCTCTAGAACTGATGATGTGTTATACATTGCTCTTGTGTGCTCAGAGATTGAAGGCTATACCGATGATTGTGACATGATGCACCAGGCTACCCAACTCTACCTGGATCAGGTCAACGAAGAGGTCGACCAGGTCAATGGCAAACGGGTAGAGATGTTACCACTCCTTGATGATCAAGGTACCCGCTATGGAGCGCGGGAGCGCGCTAGAGAAATCGTAGAGCAAGACCAGGCTCTTGTGGTGTTAGGACATTATTTCAGTTCTGCCTCTATCGCCGCTAGCCCAGTCTATAAAGGGGCAAGAATTCCCGCCATTGCCGGAGTCTCTTTGGCCGATGCGTTGACTAGGGATAGTGATTGGTATTTTCGGGTTGTCCCTGATACAGATTTAGAGGGCGTTTTTCTGGCCAATTACGTCCGCCAGGTGATGGGACACGAAACGGTCAGTATACTCTATGACAGCCACGATGATTATAGCTTTTCGCTGGCTACAAGTTTTGCGTATCCCTTTCTTGGCCTGGGGGGGACGGTCGAACATCAATGGGACCTATACGCGCAGGCCGACAACGTGGATACACAAATTGCCAGAATCGTTGATGGTTTACTGCAAGACGACCCCGATCTGATTTTTATCGCCTCGCAGCAGAACGAAGCGTACAAGTTTATCGTTTCATTGAGACGCAAAGGGTTGATGGTTCCCATCGTTGGTGGTGCTTCTATGGGGGATAGTGCCTTTGCTGCCAGGTTCAATGAATACTCGGAAGAGCGAACACGGCCTGGATTTTTTTCTGATAACATTTACGCCAGTACCCCGTTGATCTTTGATATTGCCGGCGAACGAGCACAACAATTCAAAAGTGACTATGAGGAAAGATACCAGCAGGAACCAAACTGGGTAGCGGCGGGAGCCTATGATGCAGTGATGCTGGCTGTCAAGGCTATGCGGGCGACCGGAGTGCAAGGTGATCCTAGAGATCGGTCTGCTGAGCGCACCCAGATCAGAGATTACCTGGCTTTATTGACGAGTGCTGAGGATGCTATGCCAGGTGTTGGGGGGAATATCTACCTGGACGAACTAGGTGATCCGGTCAAATCGGTCGTTATGGGACAATTTGAAAAGCAACATTTTATTTCTGCCCCGACACAATTTGTACCTGTGAGCGATCTTGCCCATATCAGTGATCTGAGTACCGCACTGGCCGAAAATCAAGTGCTCGTCGTAAACGGGAAATATATGTATCAGACCAACGTCGTTTATGTCGGAATAGATTTTAACGAGATCAGCGAGCTTGATATGAAAGAATCCACTTACAAGCTCGACTTTTATTTGTGGTTTCGTTGTCAAGGTGATGTGCATGCCAACGATATTCAATTCATCAATACAGTGAAGGATATCGACCTGGGCAGCCCGGTTGCGGAAAGGACCTTGGGGGACGTGGTCTATCAGGCCTACCGCGTCGTGGGTACGTTCAAGGGGGATTTCGATTTTCGCAACTATCCGTTTGACCAACAGCGGCTAGAGGTCAGATTTCAGCACGCCGACGCCATGCACGATAATTTGATCTATGTTGTCGACCAAGTTGGTATGCAGGATACCACGAGCGCAGCGCTCAAGATCCGCCTCGATCAAGCGAGAGCTTTGGAATCACTTGCTGATTGGCGAGTCAATCGCGTGGGTATTTTTCAGGATGTCTTTACTACAGACTCGACGTTGGGAAACCCAAGGCTCTTTGACGCAGACACGGCTACCGAGTATTCGAGATTCAATGCGTTTGTCGAGATTGAGCGGAATGCAACCCAATTTATTCTCAAGAGTATGGTCAATTTGTTCATTGTCTTTTTCCTGGCATATCTTTCCTTGTATTTGCCGCTCGGTCATGGTGCGCGCTTGTCCTTTGCGACCAGCGCCTTGTTCACTACGGCGCTCTTTCATCTATCTCTGACAACCTCTTTGCCCCAGATTGGCTATGCGGTCGCGATGGAGTATTTCTTTTACGCTGGTTATGTGTTATCTGTGGTGCTGGTCTTTTTCCAGTTGATTGACTTGAGATTGGATACGATCCAAAAGGATATGGATGAGGAGGAACAGAAAAATATTGAGGATAAACGATTATCGTTCAATCGGATAGGCCGGATCGTTTATCCTCTGGTTTTGTTGTTTGTCGTAATCGCGTTCACCTTTCGTGCGGGCGTTATTGCGTCTACCTTGGAGTCGGTGCAAGAAACGCTACATATTGTCTCCAATCTAGACATCCGTGCTTTATTCTCACCGGATGACAACGATACCGAGATGGATGAGGAAATCGTCTTGACCCTAGGATCGCAGCATGTGGACAACAAAGAACAAATTAATCGGTTTCTGGCGCGCTTTAACACCAAGTATCCTCATATCACTGTCAGATTCGATCCGTCTCGGGCTTATGATGTAATTCTACAAACCCAACTGGAAAACGGGATGGCTCCCGATTTGCTCTACTTGAGTTCTTTTTCGGCATCACGGCCTTTGTTTGAGATGGGTCATTTGGAATCGCTACAGGATTTGTCCGGCTTAAATGACTCGAACTTTACCCAAGAGGCACGTGTTCCCTGGACATCAGACGATGGCGAGCCGTATGCTGTACCGTTAATGGCAGTTTCCCACGGCATCTATTATAACGTGGACATCTTTGAGCAACTTGATTTGACGATACCCACCACCTGGGAGGAGTTGCTCGCCACATCACGAGCTATACAGGATGCCGGATATGTTCCATTCGCAAACTCGACAGGCCACGAGATGAACGTCGACGATATCTTTATGAGCCTGGCTCCCAACTTTATCGGTGGGCGTGAAGGACGGGAGGCATATCTGTCTGGTGAGCGTTGTTTTGACGACGAGCATACCGTCGCGGCGTTTCAGGCTGTGGCAGATTTGGCTCCGTTTTTATACTCCCCTCAAGAAAAATTGATCTCTCCCGACAACAGACGGATGTTCTTACAAGCCGAATCACCGATGCTGATGGGCGATTCATCGGACGTTGCGTTTTTCCAAGCCCGAACCCCAAACTTTGAATGGTCCGTGTTTGCCGTCCCCGCTCTTGCCGGACAACCCGAGTATATCACTTTTCACCCAGATTTTGCGATTGGGCTCAACGCGGCATCGTTGCATAAAGAGGAAGCGAAATTGTTTTTAGAGTGGTTGACCTCGGCAGAAACGGCCCAGGCGTTCACTGATGAATTAGCGGGGTTCTTTCCGATACACCGAAACGCACCGGCGCTCATCAATGAACATGCAAATGTCTTTCTGTCTTTGAACCAGATGCGCGGCCAAGACGTGCGATGGGCATCACCGATGTTACGAGGTGGTGTGCCCAGTGGTTACAGGTTGATGCAAGATGCCACGGTGGCTGTTGCTTTGGGAGAGATGACTCCCCAAGAGGCCGCCATCATGTTGCAAAGTGGGTTGAGACGATGGTTTGAACCGGCGCAAAGGTGCGATCTAACCGATCAAGATGCTCAATCTCCCCTGTTTATTCAGGAGACGGATTGAGTTTTGACCTTGATAAAATCGTAAACCCATTGTCACAATCATACTTCCAGGAGGATGCACATGTCAGAAAAATTAACCTGGTTTCGTGAACATGGACTCTTTACAATTGGCTCGGTGGCAATTTGTATTTTGGCCATTGTGCTCGTCTACCAATGGCAAACTAGTGCAGCCAGCGATGATGTGCTGCACGTCGCTCTCGTGTGCTCGATGAACGAGGGCTATGCCGCCAATTGTGAGATGATGCGCAACGCTACTCAGCTATATCTTGACCAAATTAACTTGAATGAAGGTGGGGTAAATGGTAAACAGGTCAGAATGTTATCGTTTGATGACGAGGGTGATCGGGTCGTAGCCCGCCAGCGGGCCGAGGAAATCGTACAAGACGGCCGGGCGCTCGTGGTGCTGGGACATTATTTTAGTTACACTTCTATCCCGGCCGGTGAAATCTATCGTGATGCAAAGATTCCGGCAATCACAGGGGCCTCCACAGCCGAGGCTCTGACGACAGAAAATGATTGGTACTTTCGAGTCATCCCCAATTCAGAGTGGGAGGGAGTTTTCCTGGCGAATTATATCCACCAAGTGATGGGGCAGGAAACGGTCAGTATTCTTTATGATAGCCAGGATGACTATAGTATCGCTTTGGCCAGAGGCTTTGCATATCCCTTTATTGGCTTGGGGGGCACAGTCAAATATCACTGGGACTTGGACGTACAGTCTGACGATGTAGATGCGCAAATTGACGGAATCACCAATGATTTACTGAGTGACGATCCCGGTCTGATTTTTATCGCCTCGCAACAAAACGAGGCGATAAAGTTTATCGTCTCACTCAAACTCAAGGGTTTGACTTATCCCATTGTCGGTGGCGATGCTTTGGGAGATACTAGGTTCGGTATCAGGTTTCAGGATGTGCGTTCCGAAGAAGAGATCATCCCCGGTTACTTTTCTGATGGTATTTATGCCAGTTCCCCTTGGCTATTGGATGTTGCCAGTGAAGAGGCACAAACGTTCCGAGAAGAGTACAAGAAAAAGTACCACGAGGAACCAAATTGGATAGCTGCTGGGGCCTATGACGCGGCGATGATGGCTGTCAAAGCGATGCAGGAAACCAGCGTGCAAGGTGATCCAGACAACCGGGCTGCCGAGCGTATCAAGATCAGGGATTACTTGGCTTTACTGACGGATGTTGAGGATGCTGTCAAAGGTGTGGGGGGAGATATCTACTTTGACGAGCACGGCGATCTGGTTAGATCGGTCGCCATAGGTCAGTTCAAAAAGCAAAAGTTTGTTTCTGCTCCGACGCAATTGAAATTCGTGAGAGATCTTGACCGGATCAGTGATCTTGAGACTGCACTTGACGAGGGACAGGTGTTCGTTGTAAACGGGAGACATGTGTACAAGACTGAGATTGTCTACGTTGGGGTCGATTTTGTTGAGGTCAGCAATCTCAGTATGAAGGATTCTACGTACAAGCTCGACTTTTACCTGTGGTTTCGTTACCAGGGCCAAGTGGATGCCGACAACATTCAATTCATCAACGCGGTGGAAGATATTGAACTGGGTGAACCAGTTATCACAGAAACTCTATTCATCGACGCAATGGGAGAAATCGAACTGGATGAATCAGCCACCGATGATGAAACTCTGAGGGAAATGACCTATCGGGCCTATCACGTAACGGGCGAGTTCAAGGGGGATTTCGATTTTCGTAACTATCCCTTTGACCGGCAGCGGTTGGAGGTCAAGTTCCGGCACGCCGACGCCACGCGAGATACTTTGATCTATGTGATTGATCATGTTGGTATGCGAGATACCACGAGCGCGGCGATATTGGATCATTTCGATGATACAGGAGTTTTGGAATCGTTGGCCGATTGGGAAGGAAAGAGTGCGGGAATCTTTCAGGATATCTTTTCCACAGATTCCACATTGGGAGATCCACAACTGTTTGACTCGAACACGGCTACCGAGTATTCGAGGTTCAACGCATTCATCGAGGTTGAGCGGAATGCCCTGACATTTATTCGAAAGAGTATGGTGAATCTGTTCATTGTTTTCTTTTTGGTCTATTTGTCCTTTTTCCTGCCGCTGGGCCATGGTGCGCGCTTGAGTTTTGCGACCAGTGCTTTGTTCACCACTGCGCTCTTTCACCTGTCACTGACAAATTCTTTGCCCCAGATCGGTTATACGGTCGCGATGGAGTATTTCTTTTACGTGGGCTATGTGTTGTCCGTAGTGATGGTCATTTTCCAATTGGTCGATTTGAGACTGAACGTCATTCAAAAGGGCAAGGATAAGGACGAAAAGCAAACGATTGAGGACTGGAGAATACGTGCCAATCGGGTAGGCAAAATTGTTTATCCATCAGTTGCGTTGCTTAGCATTATGGCAATTGCGCTTCTATATGATGTCATCTCACTCCCTATTCGGGAATCAATCGTCATGCCTACGCTAGACGCAGATGTACAACTTGCAACAAATGACGTGGATACAGGCGAGCATGTCACCCTGGTTTTGGGTTCGTGGCGGACACAAGATGTAGAAAAGATGAACACCATTCTCAAAGTTTTCAACGCGCAATCCCCAAACATCACGGTTAAATTTGAACCGACATCTGACGTGAATTATGTTTCGACGCTGCTGACCCAACTCGAAAGCGGCACGGCTCCCGACTTGTTTTACATTGCTCCTTTTTCGGGATCACGGGCTTGGTTCGAGGATGGTTATCTGGAATCCTTGCAGGGTATGTCCGGTTTAAATAGCTTTACCTGGAAGTCGCGCTCTCCCTGGAGGATATTGGATGACGGTGTAGAGATTCAGTACGGTATGCCGCTCCTGGCAGTTTCTCACGGTATCTATTATAACAAGGATATCTTTGCTCAACTGAACTTGGAACCACCCACGACTTGGGAAGAACTACTCGTCGTAGCACAAACCATACAAGCTGATGATGCCTATGACTACCCGTTTGCGAATGTGCTGGGTCAGCGGCAAACCGTTTACCAGGTCTTTTTGAGCCTGGTGCCCAATTTTATCGGGGGACGCCAAGGGCGACATGAATACCTGCTTGAGGATCGTTGCTTTGACGATGCGCATACCGTCAAGGCGTTCCAGGCCTTGGCGGATATTGTTCCATTTATGCAGCCCCCACGGGAAAATTTGACGTATGCGGGCAGCAAGCAATTGTTCTTGCAAGGCGAGTCGCTGATGTGGATGGGTGGTTCTTGGGATATTTCATCTTTTGAATCTGTCGAGACAGACTTTGAATGGTCGATTTTTGCAGTGCCTGCTCCGGCTGGGCAAACCAAGTACATCACCTTTCATCCGGATGTTGGGATTGGACTCAACAGGGACTCACCGCACAAGGAGGAAGCCAAACAGTTCTTAGAGTGGCTGGCTCAAGTGGAAACGGCCGAATTGTTCAGTAACGAGTTGCCGGGTTTCTTTCCGATGCACGAAAACGTGTCGACGCTCGACAATGTACATGCCAACGATTTTCTGGCCCTGAACTGGGGGCGTAACACAGATGTGCGCTGGGCTTCCGAGTTGCAAGATGGATTGCCCAGTGGATACGATTTGATTGCGACGGGTGTGGGGAACGTGGGTCTGGGAAAGTGGACTCCCCAAAAAGCCGCCGACGAACTGCAAGCCGGACTGGGACAATGGTTTGAGCCGGCGCAAAGGTGCAAGGTAACTGAGAAGGATGCTCAAACGCCATTGTTTGCTGTACCGTCTACTGATTCACCTACTCCCACGACGGAACCCTCGCCAGCGGCTACTCCTGCCCCATTTCCCACTCACACCCCTGACGCATCGTCCACGGAACCAACGGGGGGATCTGCGACCGCGAAAACTACCATCGAGGTTTGGGACTTTCAGCAGTCTGACAAGGATATCCTAGAGGCCCAACAAAGGGCCATCGTCGAGTTTGAGAGGGAGAACCCCAACATCAAGGTCAATGTGACCGCTATTCCCTTTGCCGAATACTATGACACGCTCCTAAACGCTGTTCAAAATGGCGAGCCACCTGACGTATCGACTTTGACTCAGCAGTGGACGGCTCAGTGGGCCGATTCCGGCGCTGTTATCCCGCTAGACGAGTATATCAAAGACTCGGCCGTCAAACGCGGAGATTTCTTTCCTGGCTCTTGGAACTCGAACTTGTGGGAGGATGAGACCTGGGGCATTCCCTTGAGCAACGACGTTTGGCAACAACTGTACTATAACAAAGACATATTCGCGGCGGCAGGCCTCGACCCGGAGAATCCGCCTGCAACGTGGGATGAATTGTTAGAGGCCGCAGCCAAGCTCAACAACCCGCCCGAGCAATACGGTATCGTCATAATGGATGCCGGGGATTGGATCGTTTACATCGTGGACTCTTTTATCTATTCTAACGGAGGCCGAGTGATCAACGGCGAGGGCACGATGGCAACTATCAACAGCCCAGAGGCAGTTGAGGCGTTAGAGTATTTGCGGCAGTTGAATGCCTTTGCACCTCCAGGAACGTTTAACAGAAGTGAATCAGATGCGGTTGATTTGTTTACCTCTGGTCATGTCGCCATGATTCTAGCTGGATCCTGGCAGCAGGACACCTTTCGAAACATACCGGACTTGAATTGGGGTGTGGCGATGACACCGGCCCCTGACGGCAAGACCTTTCATGGCACCTTGGGTGGCTGGAATCTGTTGATTTATGCGGCTTCCGAGCACCAGGATGCTGCCTGGAAGTACATTGAATTTTTGGCGACCCACAAGGATGTTCAAAAAACAGTCAACTCGTTGATTCCGGCGCGTCTCGACGCCGGTGAAGAGTTTATCAATGAACTGCGTGAGGGACCACAGATCATTTTCGACACCGTCAACAATGGATACCCCAGCCCGTTGTCGACGTCTTATCCTGACATCTCTAGAATTCATCAGGACATGATACTAACTATTTGGAACGGCGGTGACGCACAAGCCGCTGCCGATGAGGCCGCGGCGGCGATCAATGCGATTCTGGTTGGCGAGTGATGGCATTTACGTGAGAATCAACGCGGTGTGAACCGCACCTGGCTGGAGTAATAAACTGAGGTTGGAGAATTCCATGGAAATAAATCTCCCAAACGGATTTTGTGATGCAGTCAACGACACCTTGAAAAGATATATTGTGATGGAATTCCTTGAGCTTGGCGATTATTTGTAACTCTCGTGCGATTTATGAACTTTTCCGCTGTGGGTTTTGGGAAGAGTTAAAAACTGGAAAAGCCTTACTGTTCAGCCAATTTCCTAGTCCCCGTCTCGGGGACGGCTCGTGCGACAAATCATTGCTCAAAATACAGGGCTGTTCAGTTCTAGCTTTCCAAGGCTCTAGCCCTCGCACTTGTCATGGACCGACAGGTACAGGGTTCAGGACAAGTGCGAGGGCTGCGAGCCTAAAACATCCAATTCTGTAGCAACCCGAGTCGTAGCAAACTGAGAACGAATCTATTTTAGATAGGAGAATTACATGCCCATTGATGAATCTTTACTCCAAGTCCGCGAATATACCGGACAAGGCTATGCGCCCGTGATCGATTATGATACCTGGCTCGTCGCCATCCTGAATTATGCCGACGAACTGCTGCCTCACAATATCACCCACATGCAGCGCCACGACAAGACTGATGAGGTCTTTGTTCTGTTACGAGGGCGCTGCATTCTGTTTATCGGTGAGGGCGATGAGACGGTCACGTCCATATTCGCCCAGGATATGGAACCGCTCAAGATGTACAACGTCAAACGGTCTGTGTGGCACATGCATACTCTCAGTGAGGATGCGATGGTGCTCGTCGTCGAGAACCTCGACACCACTGTGCAAAACTCGCCCACTTGTCCCCTGGATGACTCTCAGCGAAACAAGCTGATCGAACTGAGCCGCGTGTTGTGGGAAGGAAAGAGCAATGGCTAAAAGACTTTCATTGATGAATCTATTGCTCGTCAGTGCCGTATTGGTGGGTTGCAATGCCTCCACCCAAGTGCCCACTGAACCAGCCGCGACACCGGCGGCGTCCACTGCGGTTGTTGAGACAGAGCCTCCCCCGGAAGACCCAGGCCCTGGACTTTCTATCGAAGAGAGAGTTGAGGAATTGCTGGCTCAAATGACGCTGGCCGAAAAGATAGGGCAAATGACCCAGGTGGAAAAGAACAGCATCCGCAATGCGGACATCACCGATCGTTTCATTGGCAGCATATTGAGCGGCGGTGCTGGACGTCCGCTGCGTAATACGCCCAAAGGCTGGGCCGATATGGTCAACGGCTATCAGGAGCATGCTCTACGAACCCGCCTGGGCATTCCCCTCATCTATGGCGTAGACGCCATTCACGGACACGGTAACCTCGAGGGGGCAACGGTCTTTCCCCAACAGATCGGGCTGGGCGCGGCCAACGACTCTGAACTGATGGAGCGCATCGGACAAGTCACCGCCCTGGAGATGATCGCCACCGGCATTTATTGGAACTTTGGCCCCGTGGTCGCCGTGCCCCAGGATATCCGTTGGGGCCGGACGTACGAGGGCTATAGCGAAAACACCGAGATCGTCTCGGCGTTGGCCAGCGCCTACGTGCGCGGATTGCAGAACGTGGACGGCGTCACCGACCTGAGCGCGCCCACAACTGTACTCGCCACGCCCAAACACTTTGTTGGCGACGGCGGCACTGCCTGGGGTACTTCGGAGATCTACATCATGCAGCAATACATGATCGACCAGGGCGTGACCGACGTGGACGAGGCGACCCTGCGAGTCATCCACCTGCCGCCCTACGCTGCCGCCATAGACGCCGGTGCGATGAGCATCATGGTCTCTTTTAGCAGTTGGGGCGGGATGAAAATGCACGCCCAAAAGTATCTGCTAACCGACGTGCTCAAAGGCGAGATGGGCTTTGAGGGCTTTCTCGTCTCAGACTGGCAGGCCATCGACCAGATACCGGGCGATTACTACAATGACATTGTCACTTCGATCAACGCCGGGCTGGACATGATCATGGTCCCTTACGATTACGAAGCCTTCATCGACGGTTTGACTCAAGCGGTCGAGAACGGGGACGTGCCGATGGAGCGCATCGACGACGCCGTGCGCCGCATCCTGACCGCAAAATTCCAACTGGGGCTTTTTGAACGGCCATTTAACGACGAGTCTCTACTCTCTATGGTAGGATCGGACGAACACCGGGAGGTGGCCTGTGAGGCGGTGCGCAAATCTCTCGTCCTGTTAAAGAACAAAGACAGCGTACTGCCATTGTCCAAAGAAACCCCACTGATCTTTGTTGCCGGAGGGTCTGCGGACGATGTCGGTATTCAGTGTGGGGGGTGGACCATCGAGTGGCAGGGCGCATCCGGCGACATCACACCCGGCACGACCATACTGGAGGCGATTGAAAACACAGTCTCTGCGGATACCACCGTCCACTACGATCAACTTGGCCAATTTGAGCAGGTCAAGAATGATGATGGGAGCCAGGCAATTTCCGACGTAGGTATCGTCGTGGTAGGTGAGACGCCCTACACCGAAGGTGTCGGAGATCGTGCCGACCTGACCCTTTCAACAGACGACGTTGCCAAGATCGCGCGCGTCAGAGAGACGAGCAAAAAACTGGTCGTCATTTTGATCTCTGGCAGGCCGATGATCGTCACCGAGCAAATGGACCGGTTGGATGCCTTTGTCGCCGCCTGGCTGCCGGGCACCGAGGGGCAGGGCGTGGCTGACGTCCTCTTTGGTGATTATCCATTCACCGGCAAGCTGCCCTACACCTGGCCCCGCTCAATGGGCCAGATTCCGTTCGATTCCGATAATCTGGAGACTGATCCTTTGTTCTTCTTTGGTTATGGTCTTGACACAGAGGGAGAATAGCTTAAAATCCGCTTTTCTGACAGAAAAATCGAGTTCACAAACATAGGAGGAAGGTATGCTAGATCAAGTCACATTGCTTCAACACATCTCGCAAGCGCTCACCCAGGTCGACCTGGAATGGCCGTTCAACCAGGAGCGGGGCAAGGTGCGGGATATTTTCTCTTTGCCCGATGCTCGTCGCGCCATCGTCACCACCGACCGTCTCTCGGCTTTTGACCGGGTGCTGGCGGCGGTTCCCTTCAAGGGACAGGTGCTCAACCAACTGAGCGCTTATTGGTTCAAGCGCACAGCCGACCTGATCCCCAATCACATCGTGGACGTGCCCGACCCCAACGTCAGCCTGGTGCACGAGTGCGAGGCGTTGCCGGTGGAGGTCGTCGTACGCGGCTATATCAGTGGTGTGACCAAGACGGCCCTGTGGACCCTCTACGAGGCGGGTGAGAGAACCATCTACGGTCACAAGCTGCCCGAAGGATTGCGCAAGGACGATCAGCTCCCGCAACCCCTCATCACACCGACGACCAAGGGCGGGCCAGGCCAGCACGACGAGCGTCTGACTTGCGCCGAGGTGGTCGAGCGCGGCCTGCTGGACGCCGATACCTGGGAGGCTGTCCAGACGGCGGCCCTGTCCATCTTTGCACGAGGGCAAGAGGTCGCGCAATCGGCCGGTTTTGTTTTGGTTGACACAAAGTACGAGTTTGGCCGCGCCCCCGACGGCACCCTAATGCTCATCGACGAGGTACACACGCCCGATTCTAGCCGCTACTGGCGAGCGGACAATCTGGCCCAAGCACAAAAGACGGGGGATGCACCCGTGCCTTGGGACAAGGAATTCGTCCGCTTGTGGTACAGCCGCCAAAACTACCGAGGAGACGGAGAGCCGCCAACCCTGACGGACGAGATCGTCGCAGAGACCGCTCGGCGCTACATCAGCCTGTACGAGGGCCTGACTGGCCAAACCTTTGAGCCAGCCCCAGTTCCGGCAGCGCCGCGCATCGTAGAGGTGCTTGAAGGGTTTTATCAGTAGGTTGTCGGCCGTAATTTTATCAGGGAAACAGAGTGCCTGTGAAACCTATATTGACGAGATGCGGATACCGATGTGATCTTTGCCTGGCATATAAACCTAACGTCGAGAGTGCTCTCGAAAACAGGCAAAAGTTGAGTGATGGATGGCACAAGTATTATGGTTTTCGGCTGCCAGCCTCCGAGGTTTGTTGTGATGGCTGCATGACGGAGAATCCCAAGCTGATCGATCAGAATTGTCCTGTGAGACCCTGTGCCATTGAAAAAGGACTGGACAACTGTTCTCAATGCGAGAGTTATGTGTGTGACAGATTAAAGCAGCGAGTGGTCGAGTACGCGGAAATCACACAACGAGTTGGAAAAAACATTCCTCAAGAGGACTACCAGTGCTTTATCAGGCCATACGAGAACAAGCGGCGGCTTGATGCTTTGAAGGCAAAAGAACAGTATAGTTGGCCTCCTGCCATTTTGGGGACGGAAGACCCCGAAGAAATCTTGAATCAACTTGTCCACGAGTTCAAACACCCGATTAATGCCATTAAAGGTTACACTCACTTGATGTTGCGAGGAATGCCAGGTCTGGAGGCAGCCGAAGAAATTCTCAAGATTGCCACAAATATGGAAATAGTGCAAAATGCAGTTTTCGACTATTTGCGGGCGCGGGGTAGGCAGGTTTAACGTTAGAATGGCGCTATGATACAATCACCGGACCATATGACCCGCAAAGAGTTGGAGGCAGCGAACGAATGAGCAGGATCATATCTGGGCGTGCTCGCTCCTTAGAGCAAGTCCGTGTTCATCTGTGTTATCCGTGTCCCAATCTTTAAAGTAGAGGTATGTCTATGCTAGTCATTATCATCATGGGTTCACCCAGCGACGACCCGCTGGGCCAACAAATCATTCGGGCGTTGGAAGAATTTGACATCCCTTGGGAGATGCGCATCGCCTCGGCCCACAAAACGCCGGGCTATCTCTTGGACCTGCTGGAAAAGTACGAGGCTGACCCGCGCCCCAAGGTCTATATCACCGTGGCTGGGCGCAGCAACGCGTTGAGCGGTATGGTGGATGCCCAGGTGTCCGCGCCCGTCATCGCCTGCCCGCCCTATTCGGACAAGTACGCCGGGGGTGATCTGTTTTCATCCTTGCGCGCGCCGTCGGGCGTTGCGCCGGCCGTGGTCTTGGAGCCAAAGAACGCAGTCCTGCTGGCGGCCAAAATCTTGGGGTTATCCGATCCTGACCTCTGTGATAAAGTGCGCCAGGCCCAGGAAAAACAGCGCCAGCGGCTTTGCGATGTCGACACGGCATTGAAGGAGTGAGATCGAAATGTTTCCGTCTGTAGACAAACCCCAGGAAGCGTGCGGCATCTGTGGAATCTACGCCCCCGAGGCTGAGGTGGCTCGATTGGCCTTTTTTGCTCTCTATGCCCTGCAACACCGCGGGCAAGAGAGCGCCGGAATCGCGACCTGCGATGGCCACATCTCCCACATCCACAAGAGCACTGGCTTGGTGTCCCAAGTATTCAACGAGGAGAACCTGCGCCACCTGCAAGGGCATCTGGCCATCGGCCACACCCGGTACTCGACCACTGGCGCGCCCCGTCTGCGCAACGCCCAACCCTACCTGATCGAGACGGCCCTCGGCCCCTTGGGGGTGGCCCACAACGGCAACGTGACCAATGCCCCTTCCCTGCGGCGCGACTTGCTCCACCGGGGCGTTGGGCTCTCTTCCTCTTCTGACAGCGAGGTGATCACCCAGATGCTGGCCGGGGCATCTGGGTGGGCCTGGGAGGATCGGATCGCCGCATTCATGGAGTGGGCGCAGGGGGCGTATGCCCTGACGATCCTCACTCAAAAAGCCGTTTATGCTGTCCGTGACCCGTGGGGCTTTCGTCCCCTCTGCCTGGGACAACTGAACGGCAGCGGCTGGGTCGTTGCGTCGGAATCGTGCGCCCTGGCAACCATCGGGGCGACCTTTGTGCGAGAGATGGAACCGGGCGAGATCGTGCGGCTGGACGAGAACGGCCTCAAGTCCTGGCAAGGGCCAAAAGTGCCGAATTCACCGGCCCTGTGCGTCTTTGAGTACATTTATTTCGCCCGTCCCGACTCGCTGCTGGAGGGACATTCCGTTCACTGGGTGCGTCGCCATTTGGGTGCTCGGCTGGCCCAAGAGCATCCTGTCGACGCGGATATGGTCATCGGCATACCCGATTCGGCCACATCTCACACTGTCGGCTATGCCAACACCTCCGGCATACCGTTCGGCGAGGGGTTGATCAAAAATCGCTACATCGGGCGCACTTTTATCCAGCCCGATGACCGTTTGCGCCGCCTGGGGGTGGCGCTCAAATTTAACCCCCTGGTGGACGTGCGTGGCAAGCGCATCGTGATGGTAGATGACTCAATCGTGCGGGGCAATACCAGCGGCGCGCTCGCGACCTTGCTGCGCAAGGTCGGAGCGACAGAGGTCCACATGCGGATTGCTTCGCCGCCGATTCGCTACCCCTGTTTTATGGGCGTGGATATGGCGACCCAGGACGAATTGATCGCCGCCCAGATGGACGTGGACGCCATTGCCCAGCACTTGGGGGTGGACAGCCTGGGCTACCTGTCTCACGAGGGCCTGGTGGATGTCGTCGGATCGGGAGCGGGTGGGCACTGTATGGCCTGTTTCACCAACGAGTATCCAATCCCGACGAGCGCCAAAATGAGCAAGACCGTATTTGAGCCTCAATAAATATTTGGATACGGATTGTCTGCAATCCGCTCAATCTGTGTCCTATTTTTTAGGTAGGTGATATGACTGAACAATTTTCACACGACACGTTTCTTTCTCCCTTTACCTGGCGTTATGGCACGGACGAGATGCGCGCTGTCTGGTCCGAGCAGCACAAACGCCGCACCTGGCGCCGCATCTGGGTGGCGCTGGCCGATGCGCAGACGACGGCGGGCTTGGTCCGCGCCGAGCAAGTGGATGACCTGCGCGCTCACGTTGACCAGGTGGACATTGCCCGCGCCCACGCTATCGAGGCCGAAATCCACCACGACCTGATGGCCGAGGTTCGCACATTTGCCGAACAATGCCCGGTTGGAGGGGGGATCATTCACCTGGGCGCGACCAGTATGGACATAGAGGACAACGCCGACGCGCTGCGGCTGCGCGAATCGCTGGACTTGATTCTAGCACAGCTCGCGTCCGTGCTGGATACGCTGGCCGGGCAGATCGAGCGCTGGGCCGATACCCCTGCCATTGCGTGGACCCACATCCAACCCGCCGAGCCGACGACTCTGGGCTACCGGCTGGCGCAGTACGGCCAAGATTTGCTGATGGACTTGGCCGAGTTGCGCCGGGTGCGAGATAGGATTCGGGGCAAGGGCTTCAAGGGAGCGGTGGGGACGTCGGCTTCCTACACCCAATTGTTGTCCGGCACCGATATGACGCCCGCCGATATGGAAGCGCGCATCATGGCCGCCCTGAACCTGGAAGCTTTCCCAGTGGCAACACAGACCTATCCCCGCAAACAAGATTGGCTGGTGTTGAACGCGCTGACCGGGCTGGCCGGCAGCCTCTACAAGTTTGCTTTTGACCTGCGGCTGTTGCAATCCCCGCCGATGGGCGAGTGGGCTGAGCCGTTCGGGCGCAAGCAGGTTGGCTCGTCCGCGATGCCGTTCAAGCGCAACCCCATCAACGCGGAGAATATGGACAGTCTGGCCCGCTACGTCGCCACCCTGCCGCGAGTGGCCTGGGACAACGCCGCTCACTCGTTGCTGGAGCGCACCCTCGACGATTCGGGCAACCGCCGCGTCATTTTGCCGGATGCGTTCCTGGCCTCCTCCGACCTGCTGCGCCGCGCCCTGCGGCTGCTGCGTGATCTACAAGTGAACGAGGCAGCCGTGGCCCGCAACCTAGCCCTCTATGGTACCTTTGCCGCCGCCGAGCGGCTGCTGATGGAATTGGTCCGCGCTGGGGCCGATCGGCAGGAGATGCACGAGGTCATTCGCGAGCACAGCATGGCGGCTTGGGCCGTCGTCGCGGCTGATCAAGTGCCCAATCCCCTCCCCGAAAAACTGGCGGCTGATCCAACCATCCTGCGCTATCTGCCAGCCGAGCGTGTCCTGGCGTTGATGGACGCGACTGATTATGTTGGCGATGCGCCGGAACGTGCGCGGGGGTTGGCGGTGGAAATACGAAACGAGCAAGATGTTGCCCAATAAATCGTTGAACAGATCAGGAGTGCAGTATGTCAGCAGTAGAAATTACCTTGTGGTCATTGTATCTTCTGGTAGCATTGGTGGGCTTGGGGTTTGCGTTCATTGGAGTATATCGAACGATTCGCAGGCATCTATCTGGTGATTATCGTGCATCTCAAGAGGCAAGGACACTTGTGAAACTAAGTCGTTCTTATCTAAAACAGGGCAACTTGGATTAAGCAATCTCGACATGCGAGGAAGCAATGGTACTTGATCCAAATAATGCCCAAACTTACTCGATGTGTGGCTTTGCTCGTGCCTTGCAAGGTGACTGTCGCGCAGCTATTGTCAATTACAATCGAGCGCTTGATCTCGATCATAGTAATGCAAAGACGTATATGAGCCGAGGCCTAGCTTATCAGCAGCTTGGAAATATGGATTTGGCCTTGACGGATTTTGATCAAGCAATTGCATTGAGTCCTGATGATCCATTTATACGCTTGAGTCGACTGAAACTATATCAGGAGCTTGGTAATACAGAGACAGAGACAGCATTGGCTGATCTAAAACACGTTATGGAGGTTGCACCGGAACTCGCTGAGAAAGATATTGCTAATCCTCTGATTCGTGTTCTGTGAATTAATCGTTCTGTTGCTCTCTGCGGACGGCACGTCCGCAGAGAGCAACCCTATGGAGCACTCGGCTAATCTGCAAATAGCCTTTCAAGATCGCTTCGGCACCAAGTCTTTTCTCATCCAATAATAAGCCGAACCCGGCGGATAATCCTCCAACTTGCCCGCGACATAATACCCCTGTTTTTCATAGAAAACCCGGCCTTGAAACTCAAAAGTCGACAAGAAACATCTGGTACATTCCCGTTCAATGGCGATCTTTTCGGCTGTTCGAAGCAGCGAGGCGCCGATCCCTTTTCCTCTGAATTCTTTTGGAATGTAGAAATCGTCAATATCAAGCCATTGCCAGTACGTGCTTGCCGCAAGACCGCCAATGAAATTTCCTGAATCATTCTTCAAGATTATGTTCAGAGGGATAGATGAGCCAGGTTTGCGGGCTTTTCTGTGATGGGGTGAATTAAGGTTGTTGTATTCTTTTATTTTTTCGTGAAGGAATTCCGCAAATTCTTTTTCTTCTTTTTCCGATACTATTGTCTCTGTCAAAGTGATCCCTCGCTGCCATCTGCCTACCGGTGCTTTGCTACGATTTGCTTCATCTGCTCGGACTTTTTTTCCATATCGCTCACCATTTTGAACTGGGTGCGGCATCTATCCAGGTTGTGGTTTTCTCGGTGGATCTTGAAATAGACATCACCGTTCAAGTGATCGGTCAAAAATCGCATGCCGCACTCGAACGTCATAAGTTTAGCAGAAAAGGTCAGATAATCCAGTTCCAAGGGGGTCAAAAAATCGCGGGCTGCGTCCAGGTATCCGTGGGTGAGGCGGTCGAAAATCTCCAGATCTACGTACACCTTGGAGAGGTTCGGTTCATCTTCGGCGGCTGAATTGGCTCCAGAGCGCACGGCATCGCCAAAATCGTACAGGGCCAGCCCCGGCATCACCGTGTCCAGGTCTATGACACAGACGCCCGCGCCGGTTTCGTCGTCGATCATCACATTGTTGAATTTGGTGTCGTTGTGCGTGACGCGTTGAGGCAGTCTGCCCTGCTCGAACAAATCGACCAGAACCGAAACCTCGTCGGCCCTGGCCTTTACAAACTCGATCTCTGCTCGAACAGACCGGGCGCGATTTTTGGCATCTCTCTCCTCCGCCTCGATGAAAGCACCGAATCGTTTTTTGGTATGATGAAAATTCGGGATGGTCTCGTAAAGCCGTTTTGTCGGGAAATCGCTGAGTAACTGTTGAAATCGCCCGAATGCTTTGGCTGCGTTATAGATGTGATCCAAGTTTTCCACGATTTCAAAAGTCTGCGCGTTTTCTATAAAGATATAAGCTCGCCAGTAATTGCCATCGTCTGTTTTGTGCAAGACATTTCCGTCTGTGGTGGGGATGAGGTTTAACGTCTCCCGTTCGGGATTGCCGCCAGCCGCCACGATCTTTTCGCGCAAATGGACGGTCACCGCGGCGATGTTTTGCATCAGATCCAGCGGCTGTTTGAACACATTGTGGTTGATCCGCTGGAGGATGTACCGGTGGATCAGGCTATCTGTTTTTCGAAAACGAGCGGTGTACGTGTCGTTGATGTGTCCAAAACCATAAGGACTGGCGTCTAAAAAATTGCCCTCGAATTTAAAGTGGTCGACTACTGTTGTCAGGTCAGGTTTCAATGGGCGTCACTCCCACAATCTTTCTGGATAAATGCCTTGGCGGATCAGATCCTTTATGGATCGTTTGGCCAGGGGTTTGTCTTGTTGATATGTCATCCCAAACCATCTCTCTTTTATTGGCAATACCTTGACGCTCGCCTTTTTCTCTTTGATCAGAGCGCCCACGACATTGGGAAGAAAATACTCGGCCTTGAGAATATTGTCGCCGTTCTCTTGAAGGAACTGAGAGAGGCGAGTTTGCAACTCGGTGAACAGACTTGGGGTAAATCCCCAGGTATTCATAGAAACTGTGCTTCCTTTGGGTATCTCGACCCAGTGTTCGCCATCCTCAGTATATTTTGCGATCTCGCCAAACCGTTCGATGTGCGTGCGTTCGTGAATTTCTACCAGATAACTGGCCCGGTCTACCGTGCAGACGCCACGTGCCACGTGACCGTGTTCGGTCAGGGTGTTTTCCAACATGTAGCCGACCATACAATAATCGTATACGCTATCACGGTCCTGAGCGCGCTGTGCGTAATCGTAGAGGGCTCGAAATGCAGAGCGCCCGTAGAAATCGTCGGCGTTGATCACGGCGAAAGAAGAATCAACCGCGTCTTGGCAAGAGAGCGTCGCGTGGCCGGTCCCCCAGGGTTTCTGCCTGCCTGGTGGAATCTGAAAATCTGTAGGAACTCGGTCGAGTCTCTGGAACACGTAGGCAGTTTCGACTCGCGTTTCAATGGTGTTGGTCACTTTTTCTCGGAACGCAGCCTCAATGTCCTTTTCGATGACAAAGATGATTTTCCCGAACCCGGCGTCCAGGGCATCATAGATGGAATAGTCGAGAATGATTTCACCGTGGGGGCCGACCGGGTCGATCTGCTTCAATCCGCCATACCGGCTTCCTATGCCAGCGGCCATCACGATAAGCGTAGGGGTTGGCATTTGTTATTCTTGTCGCCTTTCTACTCGATCACCGGAAGACTCGCCGCCGCAATAGATTGTCCCACCCGCCGGCTCTTTTCATCCGGCAACTGGATGTTGATCCGATCCGCAAGTTGTGGAAACTCGGATTCGAGTACTTGGTTGGCTCCATCCAAAATGAGTTGGCCGCCTCTTCCAGAAGTGCAGCGACCCAGAATGAGCACGTGCTTTAATTCGTAAAAGTCGGCGTAATGGGCGATGGCATAGCCCATATAGATGCCCATACTTTGCCAGATTTGTGTCGCTCCTTGGTGCCCGGCCTCAAGTTTCTTTTGGACGAACTTTAATCGCTCAGCAGGTGTGACGTCGTCGGGAATCTCTATCCCAGTCTTGGGAGCGAGGCGAAACACACACTGCTGCGAAAAGTAAAGAGCGCCGCAGCCCTTGTCTCCCGACCATTCGTCCACTGGGGCCCGAGGGTCATAGTCCACCGGTGCAAAGGCCAGCTCGTTAAGCCACCCTGTGATCTTGCCTTCTATGGTCACATAGCCGGTAGCCTCGCTCGACCCCAGCGCGATTCCCAGGACGCCATTGTCCTCCAGCGACATTGAACCTGCCAGTGCTGTGACATCCCCGTCGTTGATAATCTCCAGTGGCACCCCCATCTCTTTTCGGATGCGTACGAACATATTCCTGACCTCATCGTACCGATCCTCCGGCACGCCGCGAAATAGGCTAGCTACCCGGACCCTGTTGTCTACGTAAACGCCTGCCGAGCTGCCACCTATCGCGTCAACGCGCGGCATCTTGGATGCGGCTGTCTTGAGAGCCGTCATCACCTCGTGATAGTGGTATTCTGGATCGCTCTGTATGCGTGGCTCCCACACCACCTCTTCGCTGTAGATCGCTTTTCCGTCCACAACCGCCGAAACTTTGCGATCCGAAGCGCCCAGATCAAACCCGATACGGCATCCATCCAGGTGTCGCCCCAGCGATTTTCCACCCTCTCGCTCAGCAGGCACTTGAGACGGATCACGCGGAATCACACTGAATGCCTTATCGTAGACGTCCTTGCCCATAAAACAGCTGTCAAACTCGCGCGCGCCGCTTGGTGAATAACACTCTTTAATATATTCTCCAACGCTCGGAGGGCCACCGATATACGCCTTCCATCCCCCTCGCTGCCATAGGAGAAACTTGAATATCCGCTCGGCATACGTCAGGTTTACGTCGGCTCGAGGGTGGTTTTCGGGAAAAACTTGGGTCTCAAAGCGCGAGATCGATCCATCCAAACGCTCCAAAGCGAGCACCAAAGGCACACTCTCACCCGAATCCTGAACCTCTTGTCGAAACGCGCGATTAGCCAACACTGCCGGACGAAAGCCTTTGTCGAGTGGTGGCAAGAACTTTGGTTTTACTAGCTTGAATGCTTCAGTCATGGGAAACTCCCTTCTTTTGAATAATGAAACAAGTGTGTTTCAAACGAGCGGCCCAAAATCCCTACGGTATTTTTCATGTGATAAGAAACAGATATGAACGGGCTTTTGTGCTTTTCCAAAAGTTGTTTCTTAAAAGTTGATAAGGGTTTATAGTAGGCGCTTTAGTGCGCTTTTACGGGCGCTAAAGCGCCTACTACGAACCAAGCCCCAACCAAAGTGAAATGCACCATGATGAAATCTGCGTTCTATAGTGGCTACTCGTAGCCATTTGGATTGTTGTTCTGCCAACGCCATACATCGGCACACATCTCGTCGATGCCTCTATCGGCTGACCAGTCCAGTTCTCTCTTGGCCTTTGTCGGATCGGCATAGCTCGACGCAACGTCACCCGGACGGCGATCGATGATCTTGTAGGGTATCTTTTTCCCACAGGCCTTTTCAAACGCCGATACAACTTTTAGAACACTGTACCCTCGCCCGGTGCCGAGATTGTACGTCACCACGCCGGGTTTCGATATCAACTTGTCCAACGCTTTCAGGTGACCGAGGGCCAGGTCGACCACGTGAATGTAATCTCGGACACCTGTGCCATCAGGCGTTGGGTAATCGTTCCCGAAAACGCCAAGTTCGGCAAGTTTGCCAACGGCTACCTGAGCGATGTACGGCACGAGGTTGTTCGGGATTCCGTTGGGATCCTCGCCAATCCGACCACTGATGTGCGCGCCTACCGGGTTGAAATAGCGCAGCAGGGCAACATTCCAGGTGTCGTCAGAGCGATAAAGGTCGCGCAGGATTTCCTCGATCATCAACTTGGAACGGCCATAGGGGTTTGTGGCTGAGAGGGGAAAATCCTCAGTGATCGGTACTTGGTGGGGATCTCCATAAACCGTCGCGGACGAGCTAAATACAATGTTCTTGATGCCGTGTTTTTTCATCACGTCACACAGAGTCAATGTGCCAGTGACATTATTGTGATAATAGCGGAGCGGCATGCTCACCGATTCGCCGACCGCTTTGAGTCCGGCAAAGTGGACCACCGCTTTGATTTCAGTACTTTCAAAGACGGCGTCCAGCGCCTCTGCGTCGAGTATGTTGATCTGGTGAAAGGTCAATGATTTTTGTGTCAGGTCCTGAACGCGCCTCAAGGATTCTTCCTTGCTGTTGGAAAGATTGTCCACTACAACCACGTTGTATCCTGCTTGTAGTAACTCTAAACAGGTATGGCTGCCAATATATCCTGCGCCGCCAGTTACCAAGATGCTCATAGATTCTCCTCGTTAATGGTTTCATCGCTCGACATACGAAAGTCGATATCTTGCGGCACGGGAAAATCCCGGCGCACGCGAGCACGGAGCGTATCGTCAATTGGGACGTTCTCTTGAGCGCTCAAACGGCGCTCGTGAAAATTGAACCAGAGATGGGATAGCGACCGTTCTCCCTCGCGCATATCGTCAACCACGACCTTGTCGGCGAACAAGCGCTCAACTGTCTCAAAGTCATCAATTTCCAAGGCCGCTTGCCCTTCCAGTAAGCGAATGCGCCCTACAGTACGGAGCGATTCAGGTAGCTCGGCTAAAAGCTCCAGCCATTTGCGCGGGTGTCCCGCCTCGATCAGGGCACGGCCACATTCCACTGCCAATGGCAACAGGGTGGGGTGCAAACGATGTGCAGAGATGTACAGTTCGACAGCGTCATCAAACTGTTTGTTTTCTAGTGCCATCACTGCCAGGTTTCGTAGTGCCCACGGCGTCTTTGCTTGTTCCAGTGATCGCTTCCATGCGCTTTGGGCGCCATCAAGGTTCCCTGCATAATGCCGCATTGTGCCGAGATGGAGCCAGGCTAGCCAGTTGACGCCGCGCCCCGTGCGGACTGCGCCCTCTAACAGCGCGTGCCATTCCGCCTGTATCATCAGGCCGTGTGGCTCTTTATCCGGCTCTATCGCGGGCAGTGCGCCTTCTCGCAGCAATCCAATCCACGCCGTTTGCGCATCTCCCAGCGATGCCTCATCAAAGACCAATCCTTCGGAGCAAAAGGGTGGTTCTCCGGACGTTTCCTGGCGGAGACGTTCCAGCGCGCCCCATCCTGATCCACGTTGCAACAGTTCTATTGGTGGACGATCCACAAACTCTGCGCCGCGCTCGAACTCGGCGTCGAGAGCCACACGAGGGCTAAGGTGTTCGAGCGCATCTTGGATGGACTGTTGCGCTTGCTGCCAATCAGAACCGTGTACGGCAGTTGGATCAGCCTCTGCCAGGCCGTAGGCTTCGAGCCACGACCACTCGGCGCCGGGCGGTATTGGGATATGCTCCATCTGCGTCCGTGCTAGGCCAGCCTGGATCTCGATGTAGGATTGCCCTGGCTCTGAGAGAAACTCTTGCCACCTTTTGCCTCCAGCACCTGTTCCCCAGAGGAAAAGCTTTCGGCCTTTGAGGCGTTCTGTTGAGACCTGTACCAGTCCTTTGCCCTCTCTATCTAATGCAGCGATCCATGGACGGTGTCCATCAGGCACGTGGAAAAAGAAATCGGCCGCCCGCCCCACGTTCGTGGAATAAGTGATGTCGGTACCTTCGGCGCTGGGAATGGGTATGACGTCGAGTCCGCGATAGTTGAATCTGTAAGCCGATTCCGCTGGCACGACGACGCGTGTGCCTGGTGTCTCTGGCACCGCGATGTTGGACCACCAGTACATGGGCACTTGGTGGTCGTGTGGGTTGACGATGCGGACGCGCACGAACAATACCGGCGACCCGTCGGGCAAGTAAGCGTCTATCTGGAAGGGAACCTGCCGAATCCGTTCCCACTCATACATACGCAGAACTGGTGTCCCCTCTGGCCCTTCCACCCGGGCGGCGAATAGCGGCGAACATGTAAACGGCGAGTGCCCGATGGTGCCAATGTTCCATTCCACACCCCCACTGAACCACGCATTGCGAATGGCCAGGTTCGCCGGTTGAAATACGGGGTTAACGTCCAAAAGCTCCCGCTCGGAGGGCTTGTGCACCAGCGACCACAGTCGCCCGCCAAATTCAAGCAGAAATGTCGCACGCAGAAATTCGTTTTCCAGCACCGCTACCCGGAAATCGCGAGGCTGGCGACGACGTGTGTATCCATCTTGCATTGTGTATGGCAAGATGTTGGGAAGGTGCCCGTAGGCCATATTCTCCAGCATCGTGTCCGGTATGCCAGAGGCGTTTTCCACGACGTGCAACTCTCTCTTGATGCCAAGTGGGGCAAGGGGGTTCTCTGGGCCTAGGTCAACTGCTGGCATTGTCCAGCTTTCTACTCGCAATTCGCTCATAATCTTGTTCCTTGACGCGCCTCACTCGCAATACGAGCGATGGAGCCATAAACCCCATCGCTCAATGGATACCTTGCTCTCAACTGTTTCAACGCGCCGATGCTCAGCCTTTGACGGCTCCCACTGTGATACCCGAGATCATCTTTTCAGAGAGGAAAATGTATAACAAGACCGTTGGAACCATCACCATGACCACACCCGCGTACAACCCCGGCCAGTCGGCGCCGCTGTACCGCATAGATTCTTGGAACGAGTAAAGACCCAACGACAAAGTGCGGTGTTCTTGGTGGTTCAGGAAAACCAGTGCCAATTGAAACTCGTTCCACATCCCAATCCCGTTAAATATAGCGGCCGTGATCAGACCGGATCGTGCCAGTGGCAGCATCACACGTCGAAAAGCCTGAAAGTTTGTGCATCCATCAATCACGGCGGCTTCTTCCAGTTCTTTGGGCAAGGATTTGAAGAAACCTGTCAAGAGATAAACCGTAAAAGGTATCGAGAGACTCACATAGATGACGACAAGCCCAAGCATTGTTCCCTTGAGCTTCCACTCTGAGAATGTGCCCAAGAACGCGTTCACAGACGAGAGCATCGCAAATAGTGGAATGAACAACAATGGATAAGGAATTCCCATACCGGCGGTGAAAATCCTGGTGATCAGATTATTGCCCCGAAACTTGTAGCGACTCAGTGCATAGGCCGCCGGAGCAGAAACGGCCAACAGTCCCACCACCGACGCACCTACAATGATAAAGCTATTTAACAGGTAACGGCCTACCTTGATATTGCTCCACGCCCGCACATAATTTTCAATCATCAACGCATTCGGTATGATGTTTTCTCCCCGGAAAAGCTCCTGACTGGTCTTGGATGATGCAAAAAGAATCCAACTGAACGCAAAGATCGTAAACCCTGACCACAATCCAAGTGTTAGATAAGTGATGATGCGGCTGGTCCAACGTCCAACCTTGGAAGATCCTGTCACTCCAGCGCTTAACAGTGAACGGTTGTTTGTCATGATCTGATTCTCCTCAAGGGATGGCAATTTAATTACCTGGTCATTTGGGCAGCTACATGTATTGTTCAAATGGACAAGTTATTTAGCGATCATCCCTACCAAACCTTAAAACTCGATACTCTCTCGGCGCATCAGACGGCCAATGATAAAGGTAGTGGCCAAGACCGCGAGCAACAGCAAAACTCCCATCGCCGACGCATAGCCCAGACGATAGATGGGCATACGCTGCCCGAAACCCATAATGTAAAGATAGACCGCCACCGTGTATGTCTGCGGAACTGGCTGAACGCCCGTAAATGCAAAAGGAAACTCGAATATCTTGAGTGCGGCAATGGTCCAATACACGATGGCCACAGTGAGGACATCCCACAGCAGGGGAATTGTGATGCTGAAAAACGTCTGAAGCTGGCTGGCGCCATCTAGCTTGGCAGCTTCGTAATAATCAACCGGAATTCTATCGACCCCGGCCATCAATAATACCAGATAGAATCCAACGTAAATCCAGATCAAGGCGACCAGCATTGACCAAAAAATTTTGTCGGGGGCCAACCAGGTTGTGCGAGTTAGATCCTCAAAGCCCATTATTCCAAGAATTCTATTCAACATCCCGAAACGTGGATTGTAAATATTGGCCCACATCGTCGTCAACGCGATTGTGGCGACCACGTTGGGTAAAAAGATGATTGCCCGAAAGAACTTTTTTCCTCGAACACCCGAGTTTAACATCATTGTAAAGAGAAGCGCCAGTCCAAAGACAATGGCACCGCCCAAAAGCACAATGCTAACAGTGTTCTTCATACTCGATATGAACAAATCATCCTTGACGAGTTCTGTAAAATTGTCTATACCAACAAACTCCATTTCCTTCCCAAGACCAGACCAGTCGTAGAAACTATAGCGAAAGGTTTGACCTGCGGGAATCAAAAAGAAGGTGAGATACAACAAGCCCGCCGGCAGCAGACATAGAACAATGAACCATTTACTGACTTTCATCTTTCCTCCACGTCAAGAAAACTTTGCAGCCGTAGCCGCGGTTTTCATAGCGCGCGTGCGCAACTTGTTGCGACAGAAACTGTGGCTATTTTAATCTTTCCTGTGTTACAAGTAAAGATACTATCTGCCTGAGGTGCAGGGGCGCGAGAGCGCCCCTGCATCATTATACTACCATACTTTGGACTAGTACAACCTATTGTCCTGCCCAGTACTCGGCGGCATCAGTTACCATTGCCTCGACAAACTCTTCCGGCGTGATCTGGCCCAGGAACAATTCACTGTTGTTGACGTAGAGAATATTGTTCACAAACTCAGAGTAGAGGGCCACGGTGCCATCCGTTAGCGGGAACACGGTGTTGGCATTCGCCGCCGCTGCCGCACCATCAGCGATTTCTGGTGCCCACTCTACGCCCAGCCGGACCGAACCAACGAGTGCCGCGTCCGCGATCTCTTGCTGGTTCTCCTTGGTCATCATAAAGCGCAAGAATTCGAACACTTCGTTGGGGTGTTCGGTATCCTTCAACATCATAAAGGCCAACAAGGCGGCCTGTAGGTCCTGATTGGTCCCCACGCCACCCTCGACAGCGGGAAAGTTAAAAGCTCCCCACTCGAACAGGTTTCCGGCGCTTTCCATATCCGGTGCCAGCTCGATGGGCAACCACGAACCGACCAGGTCCATCGCCGACTCGCCAAAGGCTAGGGTCTGCTGCCCCGCGGGCCACACATAGCCGATGGTCTCTGGCGGGAAGCACCCACGATCCCACAGATCACGGATCGCTTCAGCCGCTTCCAGGTAGATGGGGTCGCGCCACATCTCGCCGGTCTCGTCCTCGACGGTCTCTAACAGGAAGCCGGGGCCTTTGGCGCGCTCGATATAGTAACCGAGGTAATCGATCTGGTAGAATTGGACATCGCTTTCGGACGCAATGGGCGCATAGCCCGCATCCAAAAGTGCGTCGCAAACGTCCAAGAAATCATCCCACGTCTCTGGCGCTTCTACGCCCACTTCAGCGAACATGTCCTTGTTGTACCAGAACTGCACGGTGTTATAGATGTGTGGCCACAGGTAGACGTCGCCGTCCGAAGCCAGCATCTCCAAGGTGCCGGGAGCGAACACATCACGGATGGGACCATCCTCATCTAGCGCAGGGGTGTCGAGATAATCGTTGAGGGGGTAGCCCCACCCTTCAAGCATCAAGCCACCGGCCACTTGATCGGCATCCTGGTCCATAAAGTCGATCGTCTCGCCAGCAGTCAGAGCGGTACGAACGAGCGTTTGGTTCTGACGGCCATTCCACGTAACCTCTATGGTGATACCGGGGTACGCGGCCTCGAACTCGTCGATCCAGCTCTGAATGACCTGAGCCTGGGGCTCGTCCTCGTTCCACATGCTCCAGAATACCAGATTCGCATCCTCTAGCTCTACGGTCGGTTCCTCAGCCGGTTCTTCGGCTGGCTCGTGTCCCGACCAGTAGTTGGCGGCATCTGTCGCCATCTCTTCAACGAACTCTTCCGGCGTGATCTGGCCCAGGAACAATTCGCTGTTATTGGTGTAAAGAATGTTGTTCACAAACTCAGAGTAGAGGGCGACAGTGCCATCTGTCAGCGGGAACACGGTGTTGGCATTCGCCGCCGCCGCAGCACCATCAGCGATCTCGGGTGCCCATTCCACGCCCAGCCGGACCGAGCCGACGAGTGCTGCATCTGCGAGCTCTTGCTGGTTCTCTTTGGTCATCATAAAGCGCAGGAATTCGAACGCCTCATCGGGGTGCTCGGTGTCTTTTAAGATCATAAAGGCCAAAAGAGCGGCCTGCAAGTCCTGATTGGTTCCCACGCCACCCTCGACGGCGGGAAAGTTAAAAGCTCCCCACTCGAACAAGTTTCCGGCGCTTTCCATATCCGTCGCCAACTCGATGGGTAACCACGAACCGACCAGGTCCATAGCCGATTCGCCAAAGGCCAGGGTTTGCTGACCCGCGGGCCATACATATCCGGTAGTCTCTGGCGGGAAGCACCCACGGTCCCACAGATCACGGATCGCTTCAGCCGCTTCCAGGTAGACGGGGTCGCGCCACATCTCGCCGGTCTCGTCCTCGACGGTCTCCAACAGGAAGCCGGGGCCTTTGGCGCGCTCGATATAGTAACCGAGGTAATCGATCTGGTAGAACTGGACATCGCTTTCGGACGCAATGGGCGCATAGCCCGCATCCAGAAGCGCGTCGCAAACGTCCAAGAAATCACCCCACGTCTCTGGCGCTTCTACACCCACTTCGGCGAACATGTCCTTGTTGTACCAAAACTGTACGGTGTTGTAGATGTAGGGCCACAGATAGACGTTGCCCTCCGAGGCCAGCATCTCCAAGGTGCCGGGGGCGAATACGTCGCGGATGGGACCGTCTTCGTCCAGCGCCGGGGTGTCGAGATAGTCGTTGAGGGGGTAACCCCACCCTTCAAACATCAAGCCACCGGCTACTTGATCGGCATCCTGGTCCATAATGTCGATGGTCTCGCCAGCGGTGAGGGCGGTACGAACGAGCGTCTGGTTCTGACGGCCATTCCACGTAACCTCTATGGTGATATTGGGGTTCGCGGTCTCAAAGTCGTCGATCCAGCCCTGAATGACCTGAGCCTGGGGCTCGCTGTCGTTCCACATGCTCCAGAACACGAGTGTGACATCTTCATCTGCCGGTTCATCAACCGGCTCGTCAACTGGTTCATCGACTGGTTCATCTACCGGTTCTTCGGCAGGTTTGGGCGAGCAACCGGTCAATAGTGCCCCCATAATGATGATCATTACCAGAGTTAAACGTACTATTGTTTTCACTTTTTTTCCTCCTAGAGTTTTGTTTGAGATTTGTTTTAACTAGAACTGAATTTTGGTTTTTCTTAGCAAAGAGACTCGTTTCCGATAAACCACCTCCTTGTCAATTCCTACATCATTTCAGCATTTTGGGCATCGTTGAAAAGCTATAGCGGTTGGCAAAAACCGCCCTACAGATGATTGTTTTCTGAATAGTGGGCTAAAACAACCCAAGCTCATTAGGCAAGAGCAGAGCAGACGCACCCAAAAGAACAATGTCGGGCCCCAAGCTTACCATCCCAACCTTGGTGTCTGGTGATAGCAACTGGCAACGCTCGGCCATTTCTTTTTGAATTGCATCAACCAAGAATTGGCCAAATTGCGTTACCTGTCCAGCAATCAAGATGTGGCAGCTGCCCAGCACACCGACCAGGTTGGCTACAGCAACACCCAGGTTTTGTCCTACCTCACGGATTACTTGCTGCACTGCCTGGTCACCGGTCTCGAATGCCTGAAAAACCGTTTCAAGGGTGATGGCATCTGGAGTAGTAGCGAACTGGTGTAGCGACGAGTTGGAGTCTTTTTGAGCAATGATCTGGGCATACCGGACGATTGCCCGACTGCTGGTCACTGTCTCCAGACATCCAAAACTTCCACACTGGCATTGCTCGCCGTCCTTGACGATGGTCACGTGGCCTATCTCACCAGCGCCGCAGGGATTGCCATACAAGAGTCGACCACCATTGAGCATGATCCCAGCACCGACTCCCCAACCCACATTGAGTACTACGAGATCTGTGTCCAAGTCTTTGCCATCACCAAAGGTGTATTCCGCCAAGGCAGCTACCTGACAATCGTTTGCCATATACACGGGTAAATTGTAGCGTTCTTGCAGCAGGTTGCGCAGCGGTACGTCTTGCCACTCGACGTTGATCGCCCGATGTATTACTCCGTTGGCTGAATCAACCAATCCTGGTGCGCCAATGCCAATGCCCAACAAAGGGCTGCTGGTTGTTTCAAGCAAAGCGTCAACCAGTTCGTAGACGAGGGCCAGTGCCGCATCGCCGTTTCGCCCACTCAACGGCAAGTCGATCCGGTGCTGAACCTCGCCCCGCAGGTTGATCACCCCGCCTCGAAAGTCCCCCCTGGCAAGGTCAAGACCGATCAAGTGACGGGAATCGTTCACTACACTCAAGAGGATGGGGCGTTTCCCGCCTGTGGATGGGCCATAACCTACTTCTTCAACCAATCCTTGTTCCATCAGTTCGGCGACTACGGTCGAGACGGTGGGGGGGGTAAGTTGGGTTGTGCGAGCAATCTCAACTCGACTGGTCTGCCCGCTTTCATAAATGGTCCTGAGCACTAAACGACTGTTAAGAACTCGGGTTTGCTTGTGGGTTGCTTTTCGTGTCACTTTGTTCTATCTCCTATTGAGATGGAAGAGAACTTAGAAAATTAAATTTATTTAGTAAGTATTATACATGATCCTATAGGGCTGTCAAGCAAACCGTCAAATCAAAACGGGTGTGGACGATGAAATTGGTGTATAATGTCCAAGCGCCAGCTACTGGCTAGCAGATGATAACGATATGGACAACTTTACTCACTTGCACATACACTCTCAATATACGCTTTTAGGAAGCACCGCATCTGTTGAAGCGTTAACCAGTCGTGCCTTGGCGGATGGTTTACCCCACTTGGCGCTCACCGATACCAACGCTCTTTACGGGGCCGTGACCTTTGCCAAAGCTTGTCAAAAGGTGGGCATCCGGCCCATCATAGGGATGACGGTGACTGTGGCGCTGCCCCAAGACTTGAGCGCGCGCATTGATGATGCGCACATCCCCGGCTACTTGGTACTGTTGGCGACGGGACCAACAGGATACCACTCTCTCTGCCGTCTGTCGTCACTGATTCAAGGTGGTCCAGACCGCAAAGTCCGCGCGTCCCGTGGTTTGAGCATGGATGACTTGCAAGCGCAATGGGAAGGGCTGATCTGCCTGGGCGGCGGGCGTAAAGGTTGGACGGAACGTTGTTTGCGGGCGGGTGATGCTCAAGCAGCCCACTGGTTTGTTGAGCGTCTGGCGAGGGTCTATGGCAAGAATACGTACCTCAGTTTGGAATTGCACCGACCCGAGGATGTCGTCATTGCCCACGAAATCGTGTCGTTGGGAGAATCCTTGGGCTTGCCTGCTGTCGCCGTTCAGCCGATATATTGCCTTTCTCTCCAGGATGTACCCCGGTTAAAGCTGCTGGCGGCGATCGACCGCAATTGTTCGTTGGACAAGGTTTCGGCGACAGATCTGCCTCACGGCGGTGACCTGGATGTGACTGTGCATTGGCTGGATCAGGATGAGATGACGGACCGATTTGCCGCGTTCCCCGATACGCTGGCGCGGGTTGGTGCGGTCGCCGCCCAGTGTGAGCCCGCGCTGCCCGAGGGGAAACCAATCTGGCCTGTCCTGGACCTGCCGGAAGATCAAACTCCGGATCGAGCACTGATCGACCTGGCGCGCTCGGGCTTGATGGAGCGATATGGCTCTGATCTGTTGCCCGTCGCACGCGAGCGGTTGGAGCGGGAACTGATCAGTATCAACCAGTATGGCTACGCCCCGCTCTTTATCATCGTGGCCGACGTCGTTCGTTTTGCACGTCAGGCCAAGATCGCTATCAGTACGCGCGGCAGCGTGGCTAACTCGTTGGTGGCATATTGCACCGGTATTACGACTGTGGATCCCATCGCCCATGATTTGCTCTTTGAGCGTTTTATCAGTCCTGCTCGAACAGACATTCCCGACATTGACCTGGATTTCTGCAGCCGCAGGCGAGACGAGGTGCTGGATTATGTGCGGCACAAGTATGGCGCGGACCGCGTCTCGTTGGTGGCGACGGTCAGCAGAATGAGGCTTCGCTCGGCGGTGCGGGAGACGGCCAAGGCACATGGGCTGGACAAGGCACAAACTAAGCAGTTGGCGGCGCACTTGCCCCGAGGATGGTCCCGAGACCCTCGGCAGCGTGGCGAGCGAACGGTCGATGATGTGATGGTTGGGTTGAACGACCCCCTCCTGCAAAAGGTGGTGCGCGAGGCGTTCGCCATCAAGGGACAACCCCATCACTTGAGCGTGCATCCGGGTGCTGTCGTGATTACACCTGGTCCACTGACCGACATTGTACCGGTTCAATGGGCGGCCAAAGGGTTTCTCATCACCCAGTTCGATTTTCGCGACATAGAGACTCTGGGGTTACCCAAACTTGACCTGTTGGGCATCAGCGCCCTGACCGTGCTGGCGGACGCTTCCACGTTGATCCAGCGTCACTATGATCCCATCTTTCGTTTGGCCGATATTCCCTTTGATGACCCAGATACCCGCGATCTGTTGGCCCGTGGCGAGACGGTCGGTGTCTTTCAATGTGATTCGAATGGCGCTCGATCTACCTTGCGCAAGTTGCAGGCTCGTTCAATACGTGACCTGGCGGTGGCCAACGCTTTCTTCAAGCCCGGCCCCGCCACCGGCGGGATGGCGCAGACCTTTGTGCGACGCTACCGGGGCGCGGAAGCGGTGACCTATCTCCACCCGGCACTGGAGCCTATCTTGGACTCGACCAAAGGGGTGTTGATCTTTCAAGAGCAAATCCTGCGGGTGGCGCGGGAGATCGCGGGATTGAGTTGGGAGCAGGCCGGCTATCTGCGACGGGGGATGAGCAAGATGAATTCGAAGGAGATGGCACGGATGGAGGCCGAGTTCATCCAGGGATGTCAGCGACCATTTCCGCAAGGGCCCAACTTTACGCCGGAACAGGCGCGGAGGTTGTGGGAGCAGGTGGCGGTGTTTTCGGGGTACGGTTTTAACCAAGGGCATGCCACGGCCTATGCCGATGTGAGTTATCGGATGGCCTATCTCAAGGCACACTGGCCGGCCGCGTTCTTTTGCGCGCGCCTGGCAAACTGGGGCGGCTATCACCACCCCGCCGTTTATATGGCCGAGGCCATCCGCTTGGGCATTGAGATACGCCCCCCGCACGTAAACTTTAGCGAGAGACATTTCACGTTGGTCTGGGAAGACTCACGGGCAGTGCTGTGGATGGGGCTGGGCCAAGTGAGAGACCTGCGCCGCAGTATGCTTCGATCCATCGTGGCCGAGCGACGACAACGGCCTTTCACCAACTTGCGAGATCTGGTTGGCCGCGTGTCCCCGCAGACCAAGGAAGTCACTCACTTGATCCAATGTGGGGCATTGGATGGGCTGGGCGAGAGCCGGGCGGCACTGACGGCTGAAGCAGAAGAAATTGAGCGGGCCGGGAGTGTGCTGCAAATGTCGTTGTTTGGTGGGGGTGTTTTGGGGCAGTCAGATGTGAAATCAGAATCGTGGAGGCAGCGCATAGCTTGGGAGAAACATCTGCTCGGATACCCGGTCAGTGCATTGGATGAGCCTCTAAAGCTGGTGGAAAATCAGTTGCCGGAACGTGTGTCGCTGCGTCGTTTGCCCGAGATGGTCGGTCGCACGGTCACGGTGATTGGAGTGCGACTGCCGGGGTGGGGGAGAGGCGAGAGCTTTTATCTGTGGGATGGCGAGACGTGGGTTACTGTCCGATTGAACAAGTCGCAGAAAAGACCGCCCTCTTGGGAGCCGGTGCTTTTACGCGGACGCTGGATAGGCGACGAGTGGGAAACGTATTGGTTGCAGGTGATAGAGATGCGCACCCTAGATATGACAAAGCCTCGGGGAATTCCAGAGAAATAAATCTCCCAAACAGATTTTGTGATGCAGTCAACGACACCTTGAAAGGCATATTACGGCGGAATTCCTTGAGCTTTTTCCGATTATTTTGTAACTCGCGTGTGATTTATGAGATTCTCCACTGTAAATTTTAGGAGGACTTGAAAGCTGGAAAAGCCTCAAGTCTTTGGAGAAAGTTTGGCGTAACGAAAAAAGATTATACTACTGCTGACGTGTTGTGTTCTTGTTCCGGCGTTCAAGGACTGCATCAAGGACGATGCCTAAGCAAAGACCCAATACAATGTTTTTCAAGATGGCACCCACGATGATGCCTATGCAAAGGCCAAGGGCCAATGTATTAAGGGTTTGACTCTCCCGTTTTTTGGACATGTTTGTATCTCCACAGTGTCGAGAAATGTTTGATGAGTGTGCATTATTTTGCAAACACATCAAACAGCTCCAAGATTTTGTTGTAGGATACTATATAGAACACCAGAATTGGGGATAGGGTGTGCTCCCAGTCAAGCAATTCGGCCCTCAGATTATGACGGCTCTTTGGGATTTCGCGGGGTCAGTCGCAGACCCTAAAGGTTTTGGTGCAAAATATGACGAAAAAGGGGCATTATCTGGCGCAAAACATTGTCTGCATAATCTTGAGCGAAACCTTTAGGGTCTCTCCCCGCAAAGTCCCAGAGAGCCATTATGACTTTTGGGCTTGGGCTGCGCGTAGCGTGAGGATATTCACTTCCGGTGGACAATTAAAGCGTAACGGCCACGATTCTCCTGCGCCCCGGCTGACATAGACTTGCGTCTCGCCGACCTGCGCCAGCCAGTTATCAAACAATCGCGCCCCGGGCCAGTATAGCAATTGCGGTGCGCCGATCAATGGTAGACGCACCTGTCCGCCGTGCGTATGGCCCGATAGCACCAGGTGAATGGGATGGCGCGCTGTTTGAGCAGCAAAGGCCGGCGTTGTGACAAAAGTAGGGTCGTGTACCAGCAGCAGGCGAGTGACGCCGGTGATGGGACTGCTGTCCAGCGCGGCAGGTAGGTCATCGGCCGGTACATCGTGATGCAGGGGGCTGTTTGTCGCGCCGATATCGTCTATGCCGATGACGCATAATTGCGCATCACCGATAGACACGAGTTGGTGTTGGTTGCGCAGCACTGTGATGCCAGCATCCCGCAGAGCTGCAGCAACGCCGTCGGGATCTGTCCAATGTTCGTGATTCCCGGTGCAGGCAAACACTCCAAACGGGGGATTGAGTGGCGCCAAGATCTCTGCATATTTGGCGGCGTACTCGGACCAATAGCTCACGAAATCACCGGGCATAACAACGATATCTGGCTTTTCGGTAGCCAATGTCGCAATTGCCCGCTCGACGCGGAATCGTGGCATGACTGGACTGTAGTGCAGATCGCACAACATGCCAATATTGAGACCGTTCAATGCTGGTGGCAGATCGTGAATGAAAATATCTTGCCGACGCGTGACCAAGCGGTTGGGTTCTATGCCAACGGTGTACACGCCGAGTGCAGCAACGGATAGTTTCAAAAAAGCACGTCGGGATAAATATGTGGGTCCAGTTGTACTGGGTAGGATGCTTGAATTTTTCTTCAATATATTTGCTTTGCTAGCTGGCACAGATTATGATGAATGTTGTTCCTGATGACTTCCATACGATATGTAGGCAATCAGCCAATACTTTATGAAAATGGCAACGTGCTGCATGCATTGCTCAAAGCCAGAATGTAGTTGATCAGTGATGACCAAGCCATCGGTTCTGCAGTGTTGCAAAAATACCTGGGCTTGTTCATCAAACTCTAACTCGTGAGCCCGTGTAAAACTCATTATCTCCTTGTCCAGCGCCTCATAGCTATCAAATCGTTTAGCAAAGGTCTCTTTGTTCCCATTCCCATCTGCACAGTATGCTTTTTGGATTTGCTCTCTTTCAGCACTCGTAATTTTTTGTCGTGATTGTGATTCTAGTGTCAGTTTGATCATCCAGGCATTGACAGTGTCAACCTCATTTCTGAGGATATTCATTGTGGTGATACCCGGTTGCGCGCAGTCAAGTTTTGTGAATAGGTCTTCCGCCTGTTCGTCCCTGATGCGCAAAAAATCATGCCACAATGAATCGACTGTCATCATAAAAGATACTCTGTGGTGATCGCCGGAATAATACTCAGCAATAAGAGGCGAGCTTGGTGTCAGTTAAATCTTGAATAGGTGGACGGTTTTTCACTCGATCCCTTTGACATCTTTGTGAATGGTTCCACATATAGTTTAGTATACCTGCACTGTGCTGCAAGTCAAATTTGGCATCGCGACGGTTGCCACTCTACCAGGACAAAGTATAATGAAGATCAGGCCTGTGTTATCAGGGCAATCAGAAAGGAGACTATGGGACGCACACTACTACTGACCGGCAGACCGGGTGTTGGCAAAACGACGGTGATCAAGACTGTGGCGGAATCGTTGGGCGCGCAGGCTGGTGGGTTCTACACTGAAGAGATCCGTGGCCCCGGCGGGCGCAAGGGCTTTCAATTAGTGACATTGGATGGGCAGGAGACGGTGATCGCCCACGTGGACCTGCGTGGACGGGGTCGACCTCGTGTGGGCCGTTACGGCGTAGACGTGGCGGCCATCGAGCAGGTGGGGGTGGCTGCCCTTCGGCGAGCGATGCAAGCGGGGCAGATCGTGGTCGTGGATGAGATCGCCAAGATGGAATTCTTTTGCGGGCCGTTCAAGGATGTCGTGCTGCAAGCAGTGGGCGGGCCATGTACCGTATTGGCGACGGTGATGGCCCAGCCCAACCCCTGGGTGACAGGTCTCAGGGCGATGCCCAACGTGGCTCTCTGGACCGTGACGATGAAAAATCGAAATGGGGTGGCGAAACGGGTGATGGGGTGGTTGGAAAAAAGATAACGTAATTGGACTGGTGAAAAAGGGTCCAATTGGCTCTTTACAATCCGAAAAGCAGCGGTTACAATATAATTGGTACATGCCAATTGAGGAGAAACAGATGATGAAACTGCGGCTAAATTCGGAGAGCCAACTGCCTGCGTACGTGCAGATCCGCAACCAACTGCGTGATCAGATCTTGCACGGCGATTTGCCAGTCGGTGCCCAACTGCCGCCAGAACGTACATTGGCCCGCTCTCTCGGTATTTCCAGGACAACGGTGGTGAATGCCTATGGCGAACTCAAAGCCGAAGGGTTGGTGGAGGGGCGCGTGGGTCGGGGTACCGTTGTTGTTGGGGATGCGGGTTGGATGGAGGCACAGCCCATCGCCTGGCCTGCTCATTTTAGCAGCCTGGGACGCCGTCTTGCCCGGTACACTCGTGGCACCGAGGTGCCGGCTCTTCGTCTGAGCGCCCAGCCGAGCGTTGTTTCCTTTGCTTTTGGCTTGCCCGATCCAACTCTCCTACCACCAGAGCGACTCCGAGAGGCCTGGGACGCCATCGCCAGACGCCTGGGGGCATCTATTGTGGGGGCAGGTCCGGTACAGGGAAATCGGGATGTGCGAGAGGTAATCGCCACCCGCCTACGAGAACGCGGGATGACGGTCGCACCGGAAGGTATAGCGGTGGTCAATGGTTCCCAGCACGGATTGGACCTTTTGCTGCGTCTTTTGGTCGAGCCGGGAGATACGGTACTGGTGGGGATTCCCACCTACTTTGGCGCGTTACAGTGCTTTCAAGCGTGGGGAGTGCGCATTATCGGTGTGCCGGTGGATGAGCATGGGATGGACGTCGGTCGGGTGGAGTTTTTGCTGGCCCGTTACCGTCCCAAGTTTATCTATACGGTCCCCACTTATCAGAACCCCACCGGCGCGACCATGAGCCTGGAACGGCGTGAACGGCTTTTAGCCTTAGCGCAACGATATCATGTCCCCATTGTGGAGGATGACCCGTTCGGCGATCTTTATTTTGACGAGATGCCTCCGCCTCCCATCAAAGCCCTCGATCGTCACGGACACGTCCTCTACCTGGGCACATTTTCTAAGAATCTGGCCCCTGGTCTGCGGGTGGGTTGGTTGGTGGCCCCAAGCCCGGTCGTTGAACGAGCGATCTTGCTCAATCGAGTGACCGAACTCCAACCGAACACAGCGGGTCAACATCTAGTGGTCGAGTTTGCACAACGTGGCTGGCTGGAAGAGCAGGTTGCCCAAGCCCGGTCGGTCTATGGGGCCAGGTGTCAGAGTATGGATGCCGCGCTTCGACGTCACCGGCTGCCCGGCTTGCGCTGGGTGGTGCCAAAAGGGGGAATGTTCCTTTGGCTGCAACTACCCGAACAAATGGATGCCCAGGTGCTGCTGGTGGAAACGGGACAACGAGGTGTCATTTTTTTACCTGGGTCCTTAATGTACCCCAGTGACGGTCCTCGCAACGTCTGTCGACTTAATTTCAGCATGCCCGACCAGCCAGCCATTGAGCAAGGGATCACAACCATCGTTGCTACGCTGAGACAATTGCTCAAAAAACCAGTGGAGGCATCGACAGAGCAAGCGGTCACTAGGCCGATTGTATAATAAAAGTAGAGGGGAGGTGGTAGAACACGTAAATACACACCGAGTATTTTTGACGGTTTGGAAAAACGAGGTAGAATAGACAAATCTTGAAATCTAAGAACCAATCCCAAGGGTCAAGTGGATTGGACTTTATATGGAGGTAAAGGTGGAAAAGCAAGTTGCTACTGATAAAGTAAAGCGCGGCCTGGCACAGATGCTCAAAGGCGGCGTAATTATGGACGTGGTCAACGCCGAGCATGCACGTATCGCTGAGGAGGCGGGGGCTTGCGCGGTGATGGCTTTGGAACGAGTCCCAGCCGACATCCGCGTACAGGGCGGTGTAGCCCGCATGTCGGACCCCGGAATGATCATCGAGATTATGGAAACGGTCTCTATCCCGGTGATGGCCAAGTGCCGCATCGGACACTTTGTCGAGGCGCAGATTCTAGAGGCGTTGGGCGTAGACTATATCGACGAGAGCGAGGTGCTCACCCCTGCCGACGAGGCGCATCACGTGAACAAGCGGGATTTCAAGGTCCCGTTCGTATGCGGCTGTCGCAACCTGGGAGAGGCGCTGCGGCGCATTGGCGAGGGAGCGGCGATGATCCGCACCAAGGGTGAGGCTGGCACTGGCGACGTTGTCGAGGCGGTACGTCATGCCCGGACCGTGTTGGGAGATATTCGACGGCTGACGACGATGGCTCCCGAAGAGCGGATGGCATACGCCAAAGAGATCGGCGCGCCCTACAGCCTGGTGGTCGAGACGGCCGAGTTGGGACGGCTGCCGGTGGTCAACTTTGCGGCTGGCGGCGTTGCCACTCCTGCCGACGCGGCGTTGATGATGCAACTGGGTGTGGACGGCGTGTTTGTGGGCAGCGGCATCTTCAAGTCTGGTGATCCTGCCCAACGTGCCCACGCTATCGTCCAGGCCGTTACTCACTATGAGAACCCGGAAATCCTGGCCGAGGTGAGCCGTGGTCTAGGCGAGCCGATGGTTGGCATCAACATTGGCGATCTCTCTAAAAAGGAACGGTTGGCGGAACGAGGGTGGTAAGCGACGAGGTCACGATCCGTCAGGCCACTGTGGCTGACATTTCCAATCTGGTGCGGCTGCGCCGGGCGATGTTCAAAGCGATGGGCTTTGACGACCCGGCGCAGTTGGCAGCCGCTAGCGCGGCAGCCGCCGAATACTTTGCCGAAAATATCCCCACAGGTGGATTCTACGGCTGGCTGGCGATCTCTTCGACTGACGGCGAGGCGATTGGCAGTGGTAGTGTGGTGATCGACCAGCACCCGCCTGGCCCGAACAACCTGTCGGGCCGGATTGGATACATCATGAATATGGTGACCGTCCCACGTTATCGGCGGCAGGGCATTGGCCGCCGCGTGATGCAGGCCATGGTCGAGTGGTTGGCCGAACAGGGTGTCCATCGCATTACGCTGCACGCGACAGAGATGGGACGGTCGGTGTACGAGAATCTAGGATTTGTGGACAGCAACGAAATGCAATTAAAGCTGGAGTAGGAACTGGAATGAATATTGGTGTCTTGGCAGTGCAAGGAGCCTTTATCGAGCACGAAAAGGCGTTGGCGCGCATTGGTGCAGAACCGGTAGAAGTGCGGTTGCCCCAACACCTGGATGATCTGGGTGGCTTGATCATCCCCGGCGGAGAGTCTACCACCATCGGCAAGGTAGCCAAGCGGTGGGGACTGCTAGAGCCTATCCGTGCTTTTGTTCGATCGGGACAACCCCTCTGGGGCACTTGCGCAGGGATGATCTTGATGGCAAAGCAGGTGATGGACAGTACGCCGGGCCAGCCGACGCTAGGCTTGATGGACATTGCCGTCCGGCGCAATGCTTTTGGCCGGCAGGTGGATAGTTTCGAGGCGGATTTAACAGTACCTGCGTTGGGGAAGGAACCTTTCCCTGCCGTCTTTATCCGCGCGCCTCTTATTGAGGGTGTGAAAGATGGGGTGGAGGTTCTGGCTCAATTAGACGACGGGACAGTCGTGGCGGCCCGGCAAGGAAACTTGTTGGTTACTGCCTTTCATCCCGAGCTAACGGGGGATGACCGGTTCCATCGTTATTTTCTGAGGAGTTCACAGCAAACAAATGAGTGAAAACAATCACATTACAGATGATTTGGGTACCATGCTGTCTGTCCTGCCAGAGGATATCAAGGCTGCTTTGCAACAAGTGGGGCGGCGGGATGAATTGCTAGAAGTGATTCTGGACCTGGGTCGGGTGCCCACGGCCCGCTACATTGACGGAGAGGTTGTGCTGCGAGAGGCAGAGGTCACCCGCGAGGAGGTCCAGTACGTGGTGGAACGGGTGGGCGAGTTCGACGCCGACAACCGGGCCGGTATCGCTCGTACCCTCCACCGCATCGCCGCCATCCGTAACCGTAAATCGGACGTCGTTGGCATTACCTGCCGGGTGGGACGTGCCGTTTATGGCACCATCGCCATTGTGCAGGACATCATCGAGGGCGGGAAGAGCGCGCTCTTGCTGGGGCGGCCCGGTGTTGGCAAGACGACGATGCTGCGAGAGGCGGCCCGTGTCTTGGCGGAGAAAAAGCGCGTCATTGTCGTGGACACCTCCAACGAGATCGGCGGCGATGGTGATATCCCGCACCCTGCTGTTGGCCGTGCCCGCCGGATGCAGGTAGAGATGCCGTCTCTACAGCACGAGGTGATGATCGAGGCGGTGGAGAATCACAACCCCGAGGTCATCATTATCGACGAGATTGGGCGGGAACTGGAGGCGGAGGCGGCGCGTACCATCGCTGAGCGTGGTGTGCAATTGGTTGCCACTGCGCACGGCAACACGCTGGACAATCTTCTCCTCAATCCCACGCTGTCTGATCTGGTCGGCGGCATCGAAAGCGTGACTCTTTCCGACGAAGAGGCCCGCCGCCGGGGAACCCAAAAAACGGTACTCGAACGGCGCGCGCCACCCACCTTTGACGTGTTGATCGAAATGCAGGATCGGCAGCGGCTTCTCATTCATCACAGCATGGCCGAGTCGGTGGATGGTTTGCTCCGGGGGCGTCCGTTAAAGGCGGAACTGCGCTATCGAGATGAGGAAGGCGAAATCCGCACCGAGCAGGCCACCCCGCATACTCTGGAAGAGAGAGTGAGCGGACGGTCTCCCACCCCACATCATAGTTCCGCGCCTGCGATGCGGAAAGTTCGGGAGGCAAAGGAACCTGTGCGCATTTTGCCTTATGGTATTGCGCGCAACCGGTTGGAGCGGGCGGCACGCCGTATGCGTGTGCCAGTTTACCTGGCCAAAGACCTGTCACAGGCTGAGGTTATGGTCACCACCAAGAGCTTTTATCGTAAGCAACCTCGCATCATTACAGATGCAGAGCGCCGGGGATTGCCCGTATACGTCTTGCGGGCCAATACTGTCTCTCAGATGGAGGCTTGCCTGCAAGATCTCTTTGATCTGGAGAGCGGCGGACCATCTGACCCGTTGCGCCAGGGTCAGCAGGAAGCGGAGGGGGCCATCCGGCAGGTGCTGAGCGGTGTGCCAGAAGTGACGCTTTCTCCTCAGAACGCTTATATTCGCCGCCGTCAGCACGAAATGGCGCGCGATGCCAACTTGTTGTCGGAATCGCGAGGAAAGGAACCCCATCGCCGGGTACGCATTTATCAGGAGGCATAGTGCCATGTTTATCACTTTCGAGGGTCCTGATGGTAGCGGCAAGACCACCCAACTGCGTCTGTTGGTCGGTTGGCTGCGCGAGCAAAGTTATGAGGTAATCGTGACCCGCGAACCGGGTGGTACCGACATCGGTGATCAGATTCGCGAGGTAGTGCATAATCCAGATAACATTGCGATGAACGCCCGGACCGAGATTTTGCTCTATTCTGCCTCTCGTGCCCAGCATGTGGCGCAATTGATTCGACCAGCGTTGGCAAGTGGCAAGATCATCATCAGCGATCGTTACGCTGACAGCACACTGGCTTATCAAGGATACGGGCGGAGGCTTCATCTGGAAACTCTGATGACCATCACGCTCTTTGCCACAGACGGCCTTTTGCCCGATCTGACGCTCTATCTCGACATCACGCCGGAAGAGGGGTTGCGGCGTCGCCAGTTGGGGGGGGACGAGTGGAATCGCCTGGATGCAGAGGCACTGGAATTTCACCAGCGGGTGCGGGATGGGTATCTGGAACTGATCGAACAGGAACCAAGGCGGTGGGTGGTGATCGACGCGGCTCGTTCAGCAGAGGAGGTGCAAGCCGAAATTAGGGCCGTGATACAGGCAAGATTGGATCATGGGATGTGACACGTGACACGTGTCAGAAATCCATCCCGCCGCCTACGCCGTAAGGCGCGTCGTCGCCGCCGGCGCCCATCATGTCTGGCATGGATTTCTCGATCTCTTCTGGATCTTCGCCAGATTCTAGCCGCCCGACGACTTCATCGAACTCGGGTCCCAGGTCCTCCCCGGTCTCGGCGCTCATCTTGCGCATCCAACGGCCCATACTTTTGGGGTCGTTCTCGTCCAAGCCGGAAAAGTCCATATCGCTCATAGCGTCCATACGGCTTTCCTCTGAGCGGATGACACGAACGCGAGACATCAGGCGAGTGAGGTTGGATTCGCCACAACGAGGACAAACGGGTGATTTATCTCCCGCTTTAGCCTCGGAAAAGGTACGCCAAAAGATCGAGACACGGCGTTTGCAATCTTGACAACGGTATTCGTAAATCGGCACGTCACCCTCCGATGATGGATAGTGTAGATTGGGCGATTTGCTCTCAACCTACCGAACGCTAGTATACCAATTTATTGACATATCGCAAGTGGGAGCATTATGAGATCACACAACTTTACACACCAGCCATTGCTTATTGTCGTCTCGGGTCAGGCCGGGGTGGGCAAGGATAGCCTGATTCTGCGGATGAAGGAACGGGGTTATCCAGTCCACTTTGTCGTCACCGCTACCGACCGCCTTCCACGCCCGGGCGAGGTTCACGGCAAGGATTATTTTTTTCTCAGTACAGACGAGTTCAAACAGATGGAGCGGGAGGGCGAGTTGCTGGAACACGCCATCGTCTATGGACAGTACAAGGGCATCCCCAAACAACAGGTGCGCGAGGCGATGGCTTCTGGTAAGGACGTCATTATGCGGGTAGACGTTCAGGGGGCGGCGACTGTTCGTCAAATAGTCCCAGAGGCGATATTGATTTTTCTGGTCGCTTCATCAAAAAAGGAATTGGAGCAACGGTTGCGCGATCGGGGAAGCGATTCGCCCGAGCAACTCGCAGAGCGCCTTGTCACCGCGCGCGAGGAGATGGATCGATTAACTGAGTTTGATTACGTCGTGGTGAACCCGGATGGAGAACTGGACCAGGCTGTGGATGATGTGGTTGCCATTATCCGGACCGAGCATTGCCGTGTTGAACAGCGGGTGGTAAAGTTGTGAGCTGGCAAGTCGCGCGGGTTGGTGGTTTCAGAGCATTCAATCTGTAAGAACTGTCTCGGTAGGGGGAAAACCTTTGGGCCACTTGGTTCGATCGTTGTACTTGGCTCCATCTAGATTGACCCCTTTTAGGTTTGCTTCGCTCAAGTCAACTCCACGCAAATCGGCTCCGCTCAAGTCGGCCTCGCTCAGGTTTGTTCCGCTCATGTTGGCTTCACGGAGGTCAGCCTCGCATAGGTAGGCCCTGAATAGGAACGCCTTGTTCAAAGCAGCCCCGCTCAGATCGGTCTCACGCAGGCCTGCTCCACTTAGGTCGGCTCCACTCAGATTGGCCTTGCTCAGGTCGGCTTTACCCAAGTTGGCTCCTTGGCTCAGTTTGCTCCCACGCAGATCGGCCTCGCGCAGGTCAGCCGCAAACAAGTTGCTCTTGTTTAGGTTGGTCCCACTCAGGTTGGCTTTTCGCAGGTTGGCCTTGAATAGAAACACCTTGTTCAGGTCGGCCCCGCTCAGGTCGGCCCCACCCAAATTGACCCTGGAAAAGTCCCGTTCTCCTGCCTGATATCGTGTGATAAGTTCTTGTTCGTTCACGTGCTTGCACCTTTCCTCTGTGCTGTGCTCCATCCCTCCTCCATTCATACGACCAGCCTCAACCCGTCGCGCAGGGACCAACAGCACGAGCAGATTCCCATTCATTGCTTTTTAATTCTTACACACACTCTCAGTATATCCCAACTTGCGCAGAAGTCAAAGTCATGCGTGAGGGGGTTTTGTTTCTAGTTTTAGGGAGATCGTTTATGACATTACTGTCAAAGCGCAACGAAAGCCGACGTCATTGTCCGTAAAGAACGGATTGTTCATACCGCGAGAAGCGGTGCGAGCGCGGAGCACAAGACTATACCACGAGCCACCCCGCGTCACCCGCTCGATGTCACCGGCTGGGTCATTTCGCCCATCATTTGTGTCGTAGGGGTATGGTTTGTACTGGCTCATTGTCCATTCGGAGACGTTGCCGATCATATCCATACATCTGTACAGGCTGTCTCCCAGTGGACTATATTCTCCCACCGGCGTTGTCCGCTTCAATCCGCTGGCCCGCGTGTTGCAGCTCAAAGCGTCAAAGGTATTGCCCCAGGGATACAGTCGTCCGTCCGTTCCGCGCGCAGCCTTTTCCCATTCTGCCTCGGTCGGTAGGCGATAGTTGCGGCCTGTTGCCTTGCTCAACCACTGGCAGTAGGCATAAGCTTCGTACCAACTGACTCCGACCACCGGCAGGCGATCATCACCTGCCCACTTGGCATCGTCCCAGAGATCAGGCTGCACGATGCCGTTCGTCTTGCGCCATACCCAACCGGCATCTGTCCAGTATTGAAGGAGCCGGTAGCCACCAGCATCCACGAACGCTCGGTATTCTTTCACTGTCACTGGGTGCTTGGCGATGTAATAGTCGGACAGAGTGACGGTGTGTCGTGGTTGTTCCCGGCCAAAATAGCCTTTCTCTTGCCACTTTGTTGCCAGATCAAAAGCTTGCGCTAGTTGGTCAATCTGCCAGTCACTTGTGCCCATCAAGAACGGCCCATTGGGAATGTGGATCATCTTTGGCTCAAAGGGTTGGTGTGGAATGTTTGTCATGTATCTTCCCTGCTGGTAGATTTGACTATGGAGAAACCGGGTTTTTGTCGCTGCGATTAAGGTAACTGCAAGCTGCGCAAAAACCCAGTTTCGATCAGGGTCTGGTTTATAATAGGCGATTTATCGCCTCACGAGTACGCTAAAGCGCGTACTATGAGCATTGACACATCCTTACGTTTTTCTAGTCACGGGCAGCCCCACTAACAGCCGGCTGTTTATATCTGCCAACGGATCAATCTCTCCAGTGGCGGCTGCCCGGGCGAACACGACGCCAGGACGATTGGCCCGGCGCGCTCGTGCCAGCACGGTGAACGTGGTGGGAACGCTGTGGTCGCCCGGGCTCGTCCACATTCGCTCCATCTCATCGACCAGCCGGGCTAGGCCCCGCCGTGCGCCCGCCGCGCAGGCATACATCTCGCTAGGTGTCAATCCCTCGGCGTAACCGTGACGTATGGTCACCGGTTCATCGTTCACGTCTCGGACAATTTTGGGGCCGATCAACAGCGGAAGGTGTTGCCGCCCCCGCTGTCTGGTTCGGACTGCGATTAGTTGTGGCCCCAAATCGGGATTGTCATAGTTGGTGTTGGATAGGATCTGTTCGGCCAGTTCTTCCTGATACGCAGCCCACAGATCGGGATCGTCTCCCTCGGGTTTGGGCGGACGTTGCACGCTTTCGCCGATAAAGGGGCTTATCGACGCGCCCGACGCCTTGACAGCCTCAAACCCGCGCCGCGTCAACTGCTCCAGCGTTGCTAGGGCTGCTTTGACACCGTCCCGCGCCATCGTCTTTTCCATCGCCTCAGAAAGCGCGGTCTGCGTGATTGGCCCATTGACAGCGATTGCCTCTGCCCCTATCATTTGAGCAATCTCGCGATGGCCTGACTCTGTCAAGCTCAGGCTTGCCAGGCCCCACAGCGCGTCCGGTGGCGGGAGCAGGGATTTTATCAGTTCTGGATCGCGGACTAGGTGACCGGCGACGGAGAGCCGCTCACCGGCTTCGAGTTGGGCACTCTCGGTGATTGGTAACAAGACCGCGACCTGGTCTCCGTCAAAGTCGGCGTTCAGCCACTCGCAGACCAGTGGATGGAGCCGGATCACACTGCCTGGATCGCGCACGGGATGGAATGCGATAAGGGCGGTTGGGGAGAGGGTGGGGGCGCGGTTGACGATGATCCACGAGCGCGCCATTATCCGGTCGAGCACTTGTGCTGCTCGCTCGCTGCGCGCCCGGACGGCTTCCTCGTCATCCAGTTCGCGGATGACCAAGGGGCCAAAGAGCGTCCAGGCGATTTCATTAGCCAATCCTACTTGGTCGAGGCGCAGGTCCGCGCCGGGGGCGATCACGGCCCGCCCACTAAAGAGCTGTCGCTCTCGAAAGCGTAGGTGATCGGGCCGGAGCAGCGCGTCAAAGAACGTCTGCACGCGGGCTTTGAGTTGGGCGATAGCGTCCTGCACCAGCTTTTCTGGCGTCTGGCAGTCTAACATGCGTGCCAACCTGTCGTTGGCCTCGACTAGTGGGGGGTATTCGTCCAAGGCCGGATATGCGCCGATCTCGGTCAACTGGCGTTCGCGCATCCAGGGATGGGGTACCGGATGAGCCAGTGTTAGCTTGTCCCCATGTGGAGATTTAAAGTCGAACGTCAACCGCTCATTCTTCAATGTTGCCTCAATGCCCGCCACCTGGAGCCTGTCCACGAGGTCGGAGAACATTGGGGTGGGGGGGGCAGCTTGTTCGACCGGTCCCGCTGCCACGCGCGTGGCGAGGGTGTCGGCATCCGCCCGACGGATGGCGCGGGTGTTGAGATATTCACGCAGATTGTCATACACGCCCAGGTCAAGCAACATATAGTTCTCGAGATTGCCTTGCAATTGTGCTCGTTGTTGTGGGCTGACCGACGACATCACTTTGTTTTGTGCGAGGTGATGGAGCCGTCCCCAGTAGACCCACCCGACGGTGCTGGGCCGCTCAAGTTGAGGACCATCTCGTCCGAGGGTGAGCGGCTCCATTCCAGATTCGGGGAGATGCGTTTGTGTTAATCGCTCGCGCAACTCATCTCGGCTTGGTGCGTGAAAGGGCGGTGTGATGGCGGGTTCTCCTTCGACGCGCGCAACGCGCCCCATCACCGCTTCCATCACTTGACCAAAGTTCATCCGCACGTGCAGGCCGATAAAGTTAAACACCAGGTCCACCGGTGTGCCGTCGGGCAGATGGGGCATCTCATCATCGGGCAGAATCCGGCTCACGATCCCCTTTACTCCGTGACGGTTGCTCATTTTGTCGCCCGGTTCAATGGGGTAAGGAGTATCAAAGCGTTGAGCGGCAGACTTGCTGATCACGATACCATCCCACGTGGTATCCGTTTCCCAAGAGACAAAGGCTGTCAGTAGGTTCCGTCCGGCCCAGAACCCGGGGGTGTCTGGTTCGTTGCCGGTCTGGACGAGCGCGGGCTCTGGTGTAGATTGCATAACCCATTGGCGCATCATGTTGGTCCCCATTAGCAGACGGTTGGCGTCGTCATGCTCCAGAAAGGGGATCATGGACGCTGTCAGACCCAGGCCTGACTCGGAACGTTCATCCACGACGATCAGTTTTCCCTCGTGGATTTCTGCGCCCACGGCGATTCTCAAGACGCGACCGATGTTAGGTCCCTCTGGCGTCTCAAAAGGGCAAACGCGGCCAAACTGTCCGGCCGTAATCGTCTTTTCTCGATCTGGGATGAGGATGCTTCGGAGATGGGCCTGGCGGCTGAACCAGTTCGTTGCCTCGAGCCGTTGAGCGACGTCGCTCATAAATTCTTGGGCCCACAGACCGAGCGGCATCCACGCACGCGCCAACTCTGCGTCCCACGGTAGGCCGTTCGTCGGTGCTTGCCCCAAACGCTCTTTGATATAGTCGTACAGTTGCTCTCCCACGCAGCGGATCTCGGCGATGTCCAGTTCCTCGGTCGAGGCGACTGGAATGACGACAGTGGGTTCCTCGTTGATCTCGAATAGTCCGTCCTCGTCCGGCTGGGGGAGATCGACGTATTCGATCTCGACATCGCCGGAGGCGGAGGTCAGTGTAACTGCCACGCGGCAGGTGTAGCGGCCAGTCGACTCTGCCTGATAACCGACCAACGGCAGCCGTTCGGCCAGCAATTCTGGCAGGCGTTCCTGCAAGAATCTGTCGAACGATGTTTTGTGCCAGGGTGCGGATGACGTACATCCGCTAGATAGATGGATTGACATCAGAATCTCTCCTTATGTTGTTTCTAAATTTTTCCATTCGCGGGCGAGACGTCTCTTGGCATAGTACAGGCGCGATTTGACAGTGCCTTCGGGGATGCCTAGCTCGTCAGCCGCATCCCGCATACTCATTTCCATCTCGTGCACCAGATGAAAAACCTCGCGTTTCTCTTCGGGCAGTCGCTCGATGATTCGCCAGAGTCGCTCTCGCTGCTCGCCCAATTCCAGGGCAGCATCGGGGTCCGGTGCCGAAGCGTCGATCAACCAGGCGGGTATGGTGTTTTCCTCCTCGTCGTTCCATTCGTTTGGGACGTTCAAGGGATGTTCCTTCCGACGGCGTACAGAACGCAGATGGTTAAACGCCAGGTTGGTGGCGATGCGGTAGAGCCACGCTTTGAAGGTGCCGCTACCATCCCACTGCTCCGCGCGCGTCCATACCCGTAAAAAAACCTCTTGCAATAGGTCTTGGGTTGCAGCATCGGGCGGATGCAAAGCATCCGAACGCACGATGCGTGCTATATGCCGGCGCATCATCTCTTCATAACGATCAAAGAGCGTCTCGAACGCGTGCGCATCTTGTTCGAGGATTTGCTGGATGAGGTCTTGGTCAGATAACATCGGTTTGGTCCTGTTACTCATGCCTTCTATTGTACATGACACCGGTCAGGAGGCAAAAGTTCACAATTGTTGGATCCAAAAAGTAGTTTGTTCGGCCAAGTCAACTGTGCTATACTTGAAATACGCGGACAAGAAATTTCCTAGTTCACCAAAGCGACGGAGGAACCCCAATGAAGATTGAGCGAATCGAACTTTATCACGTGGCTATTCCACTTTCCAAGCCGTTCTATCCTTCGTGGATCCCCGGCTATCCTCAGACCGTGAATCGCTTTACGCTGCTGCGAGTGACGACCGACGATGGCGTGCAGGGGCTGGCAGCCGGTATGGCCTTTGAACAGGAGCGCGAGGGGTTGGGTGGTCTGATTGGCCCATACCTCATCGGTCTCGACCCGACTAACATTGATCTCTGTCGCCAACGGATGCGCGAGGTCAGTTACTTGGGCTGGCGCAATTATTGGATGGAGGCCGCTTTCTGGGACATCAAGGGCAAGGTTGAGGGGAAGCCGGTCTGGGCGCTTTTGGGAGGAGAGAAAGGAGGACGTGCCGAGGTGTACGCCTCCACTGGCGAGGTTCACCCGCCCGAGCAGCGGGCTGAAGAGGTGCTCAAGCTGCGCGAGATGGGATTCAAGACGGTCAAACTGCGGGTGCACAGCTTTGACCTGACTGAGGATGTGGACCAGGTCGAGACCGTGCGCTATGCTGTTGGCGACAGTATGGAGATCGGCGTGGATGCCAACCAGGGCTGGCCGGTGACCATCGTGGATGACGTACCGATATGGACGTTGGAACGGGCCACCGACTTTAGCAAAGCCTGCGCCGAGCTAGACGTGGGCTGGATCGAGGAGCCCCTCGACATGTATGCCTACGACGAGAGCGCCGAACTGCGCCGTCGCTCCGAGGTACCCATCGCCGGTGGGGAGTTGAATGGTGGATGGCAAGAGTTCAAGGTGATGCTGGAAAAAGGCAGCCTCGACATCTACCAACCAGACTCGACGATGGGCGGCGGCATCGGCGACGCGATGAAGGTGCTTCAAGCTTGTCGGGAACAGAACTTGGGCTTTACGCCCCACACCTGGACCAATGGCCTGGGCTTTATCGTCAACTTGCACGTCCACGCTGCCGGTCCGCGCGATCATCCTCTTGAATATCCTTACGAACCGCCCGGCTGGACTCCCGAGGTCCGCGACGGCATTCTGGCCGAGCCGATTCGCGTAGCGCCCGATGGCACTGTTGCGATCCCCGATGTGCCCGGGTTGGGCATCGAATTGGACGCAGACAAGTTGAAACGTTACGCTCAAAGGTATTTTACGATTACCTCACGCGGCATCGCAATGAGCACTGTCCGCGAGAAGGGGTTGTTCGCTGCACTGAAACTGGCTCGCAGGCGGAAACGGTAGAAGAACGTGGATCGGCAGAATGTAACGGATTTGCGGATGACTCATCCGCAAATCCTGTTTGTCTGTATTTTTATGTAGGAGACCCATCGTGAAAAGGATATAGTTTGAAAGTCGGGTGCTAGGTTTTAGAAGTTCTAGTGGGCATAGAGCGAAAGTTGACGCGTCAAGCAAGCCGAGAAAGTAGGCATCAAGGGTCTCCAAAGCCCCTTTTTTGACCCCAGTCCGCGTGGGATTCGCCGACCTGTGCGGTCAGCCTCAGTATTTGTGTAGCATCAAACGAGAACTAGATCACCTCGGACAATTTGAGGTTGACATACTGCAGCCAGGGTAGTCCATCGAGTTCAATATTGGCCAGTTCGGCGGGGCTTTTACCCTCATGTTTGGCACCGGGCAAGTAGGGAACAAAGTTGCGCACGAGAGCCCAAACGGTGAGAGATTTTTGGGCAGCATTGCACTTGGAGCGCCGAAAGCTATAGTGACTGGCGACCTTGCGAGTGAGAAACTTGAAAGTCAGTTCCAACATGCTGGTGGTCGCGGCCAACAAGGGACTGCGTAGCCGTCGAGTGTTGTAGTGGCTCTTTTTCTGCAATGATTTGCAACGGGCAAACAAGATTGGTTCATCGGCCACTTGGCGGGTCAATTTACGTAGACGTGCTCGGTAAAGCTTGTAGTTGGGAGCGTCGAGTATTACGAAGAAATCCTGCCGCAACTGGAGCAATTCAGGTGCGTCGTTTGACAGTTTTTTGTCCTTGCGGTACTTTTCCAACGTTTCAAAGATGTTCTTTTTAGCGTGAAAGTGACACAGCATATGAACGGATTCGGTCAATTCTTCGCGAACGGCACGCAGGATAGCGGGCCAACCATCAGACGTGATAGATCGTAGCCGAATACCGGCTTCCTTCAAATGTCGAAACGTCTGTTTGAAGGCCTCCGTATCGTTGATGTCAACTCGAAGAATGTTCCAGACAGCGGTGGATTGCGGATCCTGGACAGTGACGGCGAAAATGCGGTGCTTGCCGTCGGTACCATCATCTTACTTCAAAAAAAACTCATCCGTCAATCCCTGTATCGGCAACTTGAAACCAAGCCAGACCAAGAATTGAGGCAAGTGGATGGTCAATCCACCCAGCCACAAGGTCCATTCGTAGGGCAATGTATGGCCTCGATACTGTCCATCCTCAGTACGTGACTGATTGAGGATAGCTGTCGTATCCCGATAGCTGTTGTTGCGCCTCCAGCAATTCTCCAATGCGTTTTGAATGGTCCGAGCGTGATGACTTTTGAATGGAATACAAAAGGTCGGCAGAATCCGGGTATTTGCTCCACAATCCCGGCACTTGACCTTTTTGATCCGAAACCATTCCCTCTTCTTGCTTCCCGGCGGAATCACAGAACGTTTATCACTCCCTCGTTGACGGAATCCGCTTTTCCCCCCACACATTGCACAAGAACTGTGTAGATTGTGTTCGATGGCTGCTTCGAAGTCACTCTTTTCCTTCCACAACTGACGGTACTCATCTACGTTCATCCCCAAACGCGCAATCAGTGGTCGCAACTGAATCCCTCTCTTGGTCAGGATCAGACCCGGACGCAACACTATTCTCAGCGGAACTTTCGTGTCCCCTGCCTTAACCTTTGCTTCGTCAGTTGCTTCAGGTTCGGTGATAAGTCGTACCACTGTTTCGTCAAAAGCGCTAACAGAATCTTGGAACTTTTTCTGCACCGCGTCCACAACATGATGCAACTTGCCTTTCACAGGCGGATTGGGACAATCTAACAGAATCTTGTTGACTGCCCTACACCTGCTTTCTTGCTTTGCTTGCATCTCTGCCTGTAGACCAGATAGAGATTGAACTGAATGCTCACGATCAAACTGTGATCTTGTCTGAACATCTTGCTTCTTGTTTCGATGCCTCTTTCTGCCGAACATCTGCCTTCTACGTCGCGCCAACTTCCCGCGATGCACTATCTCTTGTCCAACATAAGCCCCACAGACGTACACTGTCATTCTCCAATGCCTCATCGACAGTGCATAGGCATTACTATCGTGGAATATTGGCTCTGCTATTACATATGCAGCATCGAATACCTTTCCCTCTTCCTTCTGTGAATATCCAATCTTGATTGGGTTACCTATCAACGTCAAGACGGTCACCCAGCAGATCACATACCATTTCATAGCTGCCTCCCCATTGATTGATTGGGAAGATTGTATCATCTCTATCGCTATGTGCTAATTTTTACTTCCATTGATCACCCGACTTTCAAACTATGCCG
>JAAEPW010001289.1 GCA_024232355.1 Chloroflexota bacterium
TAGGCCGTGCCGCCGTAATCGGTTATATAACCAATCCAAACTCCACCACCGGCACCATCAGCCGTGTTGCTGATGATGGTATTGTTGTTGAAATAGGCCAGGCCGCCGTCGTAAACCAACTCGTTTATGTACACTCCGCCGCCGTCGCTGCCGGACGAGTTGCTGATGACGCTGTTGCGGCTAAAAGAGGCCCCCGCGCCGTCATACGCGAAATAGCCGGCGTAAAAGGCGCCGCCATAATCGCTGGCGCTGTTGTTGAAAAACTCGTTGTCGTCCAGGTATGCTACAGAGCCATACTCGGCTTCGTAAAAATAGACCGCGCCGCCATAGCCCGAGGCGGCAGTGTTGCTATAAAAGCGGCTGTCGCTCAACGAAAAGTAGCATCCCTCGCCGCAATAATCGTTATAAAGAGCACCGCCATTCCCGTTGGCATAGTTTTCCTGGAACAGGCTGTCGTCCAATATAGCCCGCGACCCCTCATAGACGTCGCCCAGGTAAAGTCCACCTCCATTCCCATCAGACCTGTTGCGGATGAACTGTGTGTGGTCGGCCAGCATAGAGGGTTCCTGGTCGGGCCAATAGTTGTAATAACTATCGCCCATATACAAGCCGCCGCCCGTACTGCCGCTGGTATTGCTGATAAAGCGCGCATAGCTCAGGGTCACTTGCCCGTTATAGTTGGGGCCACCGCTAAAGTAGGCCCCTCCGCCGGAACTGCTGGCAGTGTTGGTCATAAAGTTGGCGTGGGAAAGACCAATCCGCGACTGCTCATTGATATCGCTGACGTACAGCCCGCCGCCGTTACTGCCGCTGGTGTTGCTGATAAAGGTACCATAGTCCAGCAGTAGCGTCGAGCCATTATACACGCTGCTGACGTAAAACCCGCCGCCGGAACCGCTGGCGGTGTTGCTGACAAAGTCGCTCCCCGTAAAGTCTACATAAGCGCCGTCGTCTGTGTAGAGGTAGGCCCCGCCGCCATTGCCGCCGCTGGCCGTATTGCTGATGAATTGGCTGTTTGTGGCAATGAGGGTCTCGCCGCCATCACTCAGGTAAAAGTAAACACCGCCATAGCCGCTGCTGGCCTGGTTGTCATAGACGTACAGGTTGGGCACCTCTAGCGTGCTGTTGTACTCGACGTACATATAAGCCCCGCCATAGCTGCCGCTGGCGGCCTCGTTGCCCGTGATGCGCGTGTCGGGTAGAGACAGCGTCGAATTATAATCCGCGTACAGGTAGCCCCCACCACGAGAGTTGGCGCTGTTGTCTGCCAGTACCAAGTCGTCGCCGCTGATGTGGCTGCCATAGTAGGAGTACATATACAAGCCACCATAAAAGTTGCCGGCCAGGTTGCCTCGGAATTCGTTGTCGTAAAAAGTGCTGCTGCTGTTGTATCCGACGTAAACATAAGCGCCGCCATAGTTGTCGCCGGCAGTGTTGCTGATGACCTGGTTGCGGTCAAAGACGCCGTGGGTGTTGTACTCGGCGTCAAAATAGAGGCCGCCATAGTCGTCTGTCGCGAGCGTGGTGGCAGTATTGCTCATCACCAAGTTGTCCTGGATGGCAAACTGGCTCAAGTAGCTCACACTGGCATAAAAGCCGCCATAGTTGTTGCCAGAGACATTATAGCTCAAGTTGTTGCCACTGATGACCAACGTGCCCGAGAGATAGACATCAGCATAGAGGCCAGCGCCGTTATCGCCGCTGGTGTTGGACATTATGTCGTTGGAGGTGATATAGAGGTCCGAGCGGTTGTCCAGGTTGGCCCAGATACCGCCGCCGTCGCCGGTGACAGTGTCGGAGACGGTGTTGTTGTGGATATAGTTGTCGTGGATGGTGATGCTGCTATCATCTTTTACGTTCACGTAAATGCCCCCGCCAGGCCCGTCAAAGCTGGCGTTAGCGATCTCAAAGCCGTCCACGTTCACCACCAGCGCCCGGCCAGTGATGCTAATCGCCTGCCCGGTGGGGCTGATGAGAGTGCTGCGGGGCACGCGGCTGGTAAAGCCGGCGTCATAACCGCCCAATAGCGTCAGGCTCTTGGTGATTACCAGATTGTCGGTAAATGTGCCGGATTGTATCAGCAGCGTGTCGCCGTCGTTGGCCACCAGGATGGCGGCTTGCAGGCTGCTGCCGGCCGATACGTTGATAGTGGCCGCGCGCGTCAGTTGCGGCATCAGCCACAACAATGCCAGGGCCATCACCGCCAGGCCGATGGCTGCTGTCAATCTGATCCAAGCTTTATGTCTGGTGTTCACTTTTTAATCCTCCTTTTTTGGCGATGAGATGCTTGCTTACCTTTTCTCGACACGGGAAAAATTTAGAATGATATTGTACAGGTCGAAATCTTTTTTCTTCGACAAGGATAGTATATTGCGTTTTGGGGGCAGTGTCAAATTAGACCTCTCGTCGTTTCCATCGTCCCAGTCGGAACCAGATGGCGAACAGCAACCCGTTGGCCGCGTTGGCGATGACGCGGCCCCACCAAATACCCGTGATTCCCAATCCCAACCATTGAGCCATACCAAAAGCCATCGGCGCTTCTATTCCCCACAGGGTGACCAGGTTGACCACCATCGCCGGCACCGTGTCGCCGGCACCGTCGAATCCGCGTGCCAGTACCACGCCTACGATGACGAGGATCATTGACGGGGCTACAATGCGTATGCACTCGGTGCCAATCTCGACTACCTGCGGTGTGGGATCGAACAGGGCAATCAGAGGACCGGCAAAGGTAAAGAGGAGTGCTACCACGATGATCATGTACACGCCGGCATAGGCACTGACCCACCAGGCGCTCTGTTCCGCCCGGTCGGGTTTGCGCGCGCCCAGGTTTTGCCCCACCAACGTCCCGGCGGCGTTACCCAGGCCAAAGCCCGGAATGAGGGCGACCAGTAGTAAGCGATTTGCTACCCCGTACCCCGCCGTGGCGAACGTTCCATACAGTCCTACCAAGGCTACGATGATGAGCCGGGAGGAAGATCGAAAGATCATTTGTCCTGTGCTCGGCAACGCAATGCGAATGATTTGCCACATCAGAACAGGATCTGGTTTCATATCACGGAGACTGATACGGATGTGCGCTTTGCCACTTAGAAGAATTGCTATTTGCAATACCACCCCAGAGCCAAAGCCTAGGACAAAGCCCCAGGCAGATCCGGCGATTCCCAGCGCCGGGAACGGTCCCCAGCCAAAGATCAGTACCCACTCTGTCATCACTGTGACCACCGTGACCGTGATCGACACGATCGTTGCCCACCGGGCATCTCCCGCACCGCGCAGTATCGAGTTGATGGCAAACAGTAAGACCAGGGTGAACAACCCGCTCAGAGTGATGCGGAGGTACACGAGTCCTAGAGGGAGCACCTCGGCATCCGCTCCCATGAGCACCAGCATTGGGCGGGCTAGTACAAGCCCCAAGGCACCCACTAGGAACGATACAATCACTCCCAGCAAGATGGTCTGGCTGGCGGCGTGTGCGGCTGCTTTTTTGTCCCCTTCGCCGATACGTCGAGCCACCACAGCCAGCCCTCCGATGCCTAGCCCGTTGGCCAAGCTGTTGAGCACCCAGCGAATGGTGACACTGATGGTCACTGCTGCCAGCGCAGCTGACCCCAGCTTGCCGACCCACAGGGTATCGAGAATTTGGAAAACGTTAAAGACGCCCATTTCTAGGATCATTGGGATGGCCAAGCGCCAGATGTTCCGGTGCAGGTTGCCGCTAGTTAGATCGTGGCTGGGTAGTTGCTCTGTTGTCATTGATTCCTCCATTGGATGTGTATGCTATGCAATGTCAAGTTAACTGTAGCATAGCCCCTTGTGGGCGGCTCTTGTAAATGAACGACGGATACAAGACGGGCACAATGCCCTATGCTACGGCCTTTGTGACATTGGATCTGTATGTGGTTTTATGCAAAGGGTTGCTCAATGGATGGGCTAGGCTGTGTGAAATACCGGGGACCGTTCTCTGTGATGTACACACAATCTTCCAGCCGCACGCCAAACTCGCCATAGATGGCGATCATCGGTTCGTTGCTAAAGCACATGCCCGGCGCTAGCGGCACTTTATTGCCGCGAACGATATTGTACCATTCGTGGATGTCGAGCCCGATGCCGTGGCCCGTCCGGTGAGGCAGTCCAGGCACTTTATAATCGGGGCCAAATCCAGCATCGGTGATTACTTGGCGCGCGGCGGCATCCACTGCTTCACATGGGGCACCAACCTGCGCCGCTGCAAAGGCGGCTGCTTGGGCTTTTTTTTCCAGACTCCAGATGTCTCGGTGGCGCTGATTCGGTTCGCCAAAGACGATGGTCCGGCTGATGTCGGAATAGTAGCCCTCGACCGTACATCCGCCATCCATCAGTACCACGTCCCCTTCTTTGAGGTATGTGAGTTCCTTGCTTCCGTGTGGAAAGGCCGTACTCTCTCCAAACTGGCAAGATATCCCGCCTTTCACGCCCAAGGCTTTGTGTGCTTTTGTGCTGTTGGCCGTAAACTCTTCCTGCGACATTCCCTCTCTTAGCAGGGCAATGCTCACCTTGTACGCCTCAACCGTGATATTCATTGCTCGCTGGATGAGTGCAATCTCTATGGGAGACTTGATCGCGCGGCACGGAATTGTTACCGGGTCTGCACTGACAAATTCCAGGTGAGGTGCTTCTTTTTGGATGCCATCAAACAGAAAAAAGCGCACGCTTTCTTCCATCCCGATCGTTCCGCTATTGATACCTCGGTCGTTGAATATCTCAGCAACCAACTCGTATGGACTCTCGTCTTCTTCCCAGGCTCGTACATCGTCGCCAAAGGTGATGATCTCTCGCAGCCGTGCCTCTTCGAAAGCGGGGCACACGTATGCGATTTCACCTTCTGCCGGGATGATGGCTGCCGTCATACGTTCGCTGCGCCCCCATCGAACGCCCGTAAAGTAGAACAAGCTCGATCCGCCCTCTAGGTATATGGCGGCAATGTCGTTCTCGGTCATCAGTCGGCGTGCTTTGTCGATGCGGCTCTGTCGCTCCTCAACGGTGATGGGCAATACATCTTGGGTCATTGGTTCCAAAGCGGCTAGCAATTTCTCTTTTTGCATCATTCTATTCTCCTCACTATGAAACGTAAAACGTGATGCATTGTGTGGTACAGATAACCATCATGCATCACGTTTCACGCAACAGGTTCTGTATCCTGATTTGTTTCACCAGTCGGCGGCGTAAAAAGCCATATACTCGACCATGTTTGCTTCCCACAATCCACTGGTATGGCCGCCAGGATGGACGACGAACTCGTGGGTAATGCCTGGTGCGTTCAGTGCATCGTGTAGTTCTTGGGTGCCCTCTTTGGCCCAGTCTGTTTCACCGGCGTCTAGGTAAATGCGCAGCATATTTACGCTAGGGCCGGTCAACAGGAAAAACGGATCGTGTGGTTGTGCAGCCAAGTTGACGGAAAGGGCCGGGCTGTGCGCGCCCACAGCACTAAAGAGCCCCGAGTGCATAAACCCGATCTCTAGCGACCAGACTCCGCCCCGCGATATGCCGCCGATGGCACGCCCCTCCCGATCGGCCCAGGTGCGATAGGTCGCGTCAATATGGGGGATCAGGTCGTTGACGATCTGTCCCTCGAAAGAATTGTCTCCACCACTGGTTCTGACGTATTGGACCTCAGTTCCCTTGGGCATCACGATGATAAAAGGTGGTAACATGCCGGCCTGGATTCCGACGTTGGCAGTTTCGTCGGCGCCCAAACTGTCCCAGTGAGCGTCGTCAAAGGGCCAGCCGTGAAGCAGATAGAGCACCGGATAGCGGTGGTCGTCTCGCCCCACACTGACTTGGTCGGCATAATCGTAGCAGGGGGGTAGATAGATGCGGTAGCCCTCATCGTTCCCGGTGGTTTGGCTGGGGTACGTGTGCAATTCGATGCGCCCGATGGTATCGGTGCAGGCTGGCGTGGGGCTGGGTGTGATGGTGGGTGTCGGTGTGGGCGTTGGTGTGGCGGTAGGTGTTGGTGTGTTTGTCGCTGTGGGGGGTAGGAGAGTGGGCGTTGGCGTTAGGGTGGGGGGAGGCGTTTCTGACAGCGGCTGTGCCAGCACCCATAATGCGATGATGGCGATCAATCCAACCGCTGCCAGCCCGCGCAGCAACCAGCCTATGGGGCTTTGGGGCACTGATTACTCCTCTATTCTACCTGGCCTAACCTTCGATACCTAGCCGCTGTCGGGTGTAGGGGATCAGCCCCCCAGCCTTAAAGATGCCCATCACCGCTTCCGGCAGTGCTGGGAAGGTAAAGGTGCCCTTGGATGTGTGGATCTCACCTGCTTCCAAGTCTACGTCGATCTCGTCGCCGCTCTCCAGCGCGTCCACCGCTTCCGGGCAGGTGATAGCCGGGAGTGCGTTATTGATGCAGTTACGGTAATAGATGCGGCCATACGACCGGGCGATGATAGCGCCCACTTTCTTTGTCACCAGGCAGATCACTGCCTGCTCACGAGAGCTGCCACAGCCAAAATTCTTGCCCGCCACGATCACGTCCCCCGGTTGCACCTTGAAGCGGAACTCGGGGTCCAAATCCTCCATCGCGTGTTCTCCCATCTCGGCGGGATCGCTCACGGTGTAGGTGTACTTGCCGGGGAAAATCACGTCAGTGTTGATGTCGTCGCCATACTTCCAGACTTGTCCTTTGATTGCCATTGCTATTCTCCAGTTACAAATCGCTAGGATGGATGATCTTGCCCTCTACTGCACTTGCCGCAACGACCAGCGGGCTTGCCAGGTAGACCTCGCTCTCTTTGGTGCCCATCCGCCCACGAAAGTTGCGGTTGGCCGTGCTGATAGAGACCTCGCCCACGGCGGGAGCACCCATGTGGTTCCCCATACATGGACCACATCCGGGGCTTTCGATGACGGCGCCCGCTTCGACAAAGGTGCGCAGATAGCCCGCGTCCAGTGCTGCCAGGTAGACCTCTGACGAGGCCGGGATGACGATCAGCCGCACGCCCGGTGCGATCTTGCGTCCTTCCAATACCTGCGCCGCCATCGCCAGGTCCGAGAGCCGACCATTGGTGCAGCTCCCCAGGAATGCCTGGTCGATGTGCGTGCCTGCGACCTCGCGCACCGTTGCGACATTGTCCACCGTGTGCGGCTTGGCGACCACCGGCTCGATGGTATTCGCGTCGTATTCGACCACACGGACGTATTCGGCGTCGGCGTCGGGGTAGATCGGCTCATAGGTGCGTCGTGCTCGTCCTTCCAGCCAGGCAAAGGTCACATCGTCGGGGGGGATGTAGCCGTTTTTGGCTCCCATCTCGGCCATCAGGTTGGGGATGGTCATCCGGGCCTCCATATCGAGCGCCTCCACAGCCTCTCCGTGCCACTCGACCGATTGGTAAAGCGCGCCGTCGGCCCCCAGATCGCCGATGACGTGCAAGGCTAGGTCTTTGGACGTGACGCCCTCAGGCAGTCGTTCGTGGACGACGATCTTGAGGCTTTCCGGCACGCGCAGCCAGATGCGGGCCGTCGCCATAATGGCCGCCATCTCGGTGCGTCCGATACCGGCGGCAAAAGCTCCAAATGCACCGGCGGTGGGCGTGTGTGAGTCAGAGCCGACGATCAAGGTTCCTGGTAGGGCAAAACCTTCTTCTGGCAGGACCTGGTGGCAGACGCCACGTCCCACGTCGTAAAAATTTTCAATTCCCTGTTCCGCCACGAACTGGCGGGTATCCTTGTGATTCTGAGCGTGCTTGGTCGTGGGAGCGGGGCAGGCGTGGTCGAGTATCACTACGTGGATGTCGGGCCGCGACACGCATTCTACCCCGACCTTGCGAAAGATTCCCGCGATGGGGGCGGTGTTGTCGTGGCTTAGCGCAGCATCCGGTGTGACTTCGACGATCTGCCCTGGCACGACCTCATCCAATCCGGCCTTTTGTGCCAGTATTTTCTCGGCAAACGTGTGACCCATTGCAATCTCCTTCTTGTGATGTGGTTGTTGTAGAGCGGGGGTATTGTACTCTATTGGTCTCTGGCTGGCAAGCCGAGAGGGGGCTGTATACGGGAAATTCCTGGTTCCGACGGATTCTGTGGTCAGCCCCAGACCATTCATAATGAATCTACAAGAAGAGGGGATTGAGGTTCTCACCTCAATCCCCTCTCAAAAGTTTTAACAAATATCTCGCTACAGGAACTCGGTAACTGAGACTCGTGTGTAAATCTCCCGTTGCTCCAATTCCTTGAAAAAGGATGCCGGGTCCAGCGCCGCTTCAGGTGGATAAACACCTGGCGAGATGCGGCCCTCGGCCAACCAGATGGCGGCGCGGGCTGGGGCCACGCCCGTGGGCAGCGCCCCCTTGCAGGTCAACGTGCCCAGCCGGTACGTCAACGTCTTGCCATCCTTCGTTCCCTGCACCTCGGTGACGATCTCTTTGACCCAATCCGGCGGTTGCTTTGCAGGCGGAGCCAACAGTTCGGTGGTGGATGGGACATAACCCGACATCAGCGCCACCAACATATCGCGCGGCGACACTGGCTGCCCCTTTACGTCTACCGCATCTCGCTCGGCGAAACCAAAGTCAACCAGCACACCCACCTTTTTCACCGCTTCTGGGGCCATACCCCAGTAATTGATCTTGAAAAAGCACTCTTTCACGCCCTTGTCGCGGAACGTGACCGGCAGCGTGGCGACCTCGGAATGGAGTGAGAGATGCATCGGCAGCAGGCCGAGGGGAGGCGCGAACCAATAATCCTCAAACTCGGTCAACGGCTCGCAGGCGATGAACTCGCCGTCGCGGTAGACCATTGGCGGCTCGGTCAACTCTTCCACAATGGTCGGCACGGCGTAGGGAAAGCGCACGTTGTCCGGCGGGGGCGGCATGATGCCGTCGAAAATGCGAATGTACTCGATGGTGTCCAACCGGTCCGCCGCGTAGCGGGCCTGGATGTTGGGCACGCCCGGCGCTGACCCCATCCCCAGCACCGCACTCACGCCCGCCTCGGCAAAGTGGTCGCTCAATTTCAACTGCTTGCGGGTAGTATGGAACAGGCCGCCCATATCGGTGTAACACGCGCCAGCCTCCATACACGCTTCCATCACCTGTAGGTTAAAGTAATAAACAGTGGCGTTCAAACAAGTGTCCGCCCCCTGGAGTATACCGACCAATGAATCATGATCGGTAACATCCACCTGCTGGATAGAGACTTTGGGACTGTTAATGACCTCCGCCACCACGCGAGCCTGTTCCAGATCGTAGTCCGCGATCACCACTTTTTCGACCCGTTGGTCGCCCGCCAGGTCTTGCACGGCGACGCAGCCCATCTTTCCCGCACCGCCCAGCACGATGATTTTCATAGCATTCTCCTCAATAACGTTTCAGATTCTTACAAATCCAATTCGTCCGCTACCCAGCCCAAAGCCAATTCTTCCAACTTGGACCGCGTCGGGCGACCACTCTCGTCCCATCCAGCCATCTGGTAGTAAATCGCTTTGGCTGCCTCGACCTCCTCGGCAGTGACCGCTACCCCATCGCTTGCCCCACCTTGTAAGGGGACCAACAGCTTTGGCGGCACGGTATCCGCCTCTGATCCAACCCCCTCGCGGGCGTTAAAGGCGCGCATCAAGTTCAAACGTCGCTCACCCACCTTCATCAACTCCCACAAGCTAGCGTTCCATCCGGTGACCCCACGCACAGCGTCCACCAAATGGCTGGGACCATACAACTGCCAGGCCGGACCAAAGACGAACTGACACACGCTCACACTGTCCATACAGCTGTAGAGGTACTGTTGGTAGAGCACATAGCGCACCTTTTCGGCGTTCAGCACGTCCTCCGGCTGGGGATCCAACAAATCGATCTCTGCCATCCGATCCGGGTACCACTCGTAAGACGGGTCGTGCTCGTGGGATTGGTGATCGGCGCCAAAGGGATTGACGGCATAAATCAGAGCCAGGCTGCGCTTGACCTGGGGCATGTGGGCCGGAAGCTCGTGCTTTTTTACCGCCACCACCAAATCCTTGCCCACACCCAGCGTCTCGGCAGCGCGCGCGGATCCTTCTCCCAAAACGCGCCCAAAGCCCTCCCGCTTCCCGATGAGTTCCACGACTTTTACCATTGCCTCGGCGTTGCCAAAACCGAGTTCGATACCGCCGGTCTGTTCCGTGGTGATCAATCCCTGCTCAAAGCAATCCATCGCCCAAGCGACGGTCGCACCGCAAGAAATAGTATCCATCCCGTACATGTTGCACAGTTGATTGGCAAGAGAGACCGCCGCCAGATCAGATACGCCGCAGTAGGAGCCCATCGCGGCAAGGGTCTCGTACTCGGGGCCGCCGTAGCGGGGATCAACCTGGAACGGTCCCTTGGTCACCTCCACCACGCGCTTGCAGCGCACCACGCAGCCAAAACAAGTATCCCGCCCTTTGAGAATGGTCTCGGCCATCTTTTGCCCGCTGATAGCCTTGGCTCCCTCAAAGGCGCCGCTGGACCAGTTGTGGGTGGGCAGTCCACCGCCCTCATCCTGCGAGAGCACAACTTCAGCGGTACCCGCCAACCCCATCCCGTATATGTCCGAATCCTCAAAGTTATCGGCTCCCCACTTGGCCAGCGTTTTTACCGCGTCCGAGTCGGCCAGTTCGGGGCGATTGCGCCCTCGCACAGCCACCGCCTTGAGTTTCTTGGAGGCCATCACGGTGCCCATTCCGGTGCGCCCGTTGGCCCGATTGGCATCGCTGATGAGCGCGCCAAACAGAACCCCCCGTTCACCCGCCGGGCCGCACTGAAGAACCCGTATACGCTTGTCGTCCAACTCTTTTCGAATGGCGTCCTCCACATCAGCAGTGAACTTGTTTTCGAGTTGAGATGCGTCCCGCAACTCGGCCTCGCCGTCGTGTACCCACAGGTAAACGGGCTTTTCGGCTCGACCTCGGACTACGATACCGTCAAAGCCAGCGGCCTTGAGTTCCGCAGGCCAAAAGCCTCCCGACTGAGAATCGCCGATGAGGCCGGTAACGGGGGATTTGGCCGTAGCGGCGACACGAGCATTGCCGGAGAAGGGCGCTCCCACAACGACGCCTGCCATCAAGCTGAGCGTGTTCTCTGGTCCTAACGGGTCAGCCTTGGGCGGTGTGTGCTTTAGGAGATAATAGGTCCCCATCGCGCTCCCGCCCATATACTTGCGATAGAAAGCCTCCTCAGGCTCTTCCACCTCCAGCTTGCCCGTCGTCAAGTCAACGTGCAAGATTTTGCCCCAGTATCCAAAAGACATGACAACCTCCTCTCTATGCTATAAAAACCTGGTTTAGGGCAATCCAGATTGCACAAAAACCAGGTTTCTTCTCACATTTTATGTTTTACGCCTTTACTTCCTTCACCGCATCCTCAAACGCCGTCAACGTCTCGGCGACCACCTTTTCATCGTGCTCGTAACAGAGGAACCACGGTTCCCGTCCATCGGCATCGGGCATAACCCCGCGCTCGATCAAGGCCATCGCGATCTGCTCGTAGAGTTCGCCGTCACCGGCGCAGTAGGAACGAAAATCAGTCGGCTCTTCGTCTATTCCGAGAATGGCACTAAACATTGGCGGCAAACCGGTGATGTAATGGACAATACCGTGCCGGGTCAGGATCTCGCTCACACCGTCCATCAGCTTTTGACCATTCTTGAAAATAGTCTCAATGATGGGTTCAGTCTCCAGAATCTCTAGCGTGGCATCAGCAGCAGCGGCACCGACGACGTTCCCAGAATAGGTGCCACCGTGAGCCACCTGCCCGTACCCGATGACGCTCATCATCTCTTCCGTGCCGCCAATCGCCGCGATGGGAAAGCCGTTGCCCATCGCCTTGGCATAGGTGACTAGGTCGGCTTTGATGTTAAAGTACTCTTGTGCGCCACCGTTGGCAATGCGGAAACCGGTCTTGACCTCGTCAAAGATGAGGACGATGCCGTATTTTGTACAAAGCTCGCGTAGTTTTTCCAACCAACCGGGCTGGGGCATGACGCCGGCCGAGTTGCCCATCATCGGCTCTACAAAGATCGCGGCAATTTCGTGCCAGCGAGCCGCCAGCGTCTCTTCCAATCGCTCGACATCGTTAAAGGGCAAGTTGATGACGTATTGACGAATGCCCTCCGGGATGCCGGAACTGGACTGGACGCTAATTGGGCTGCGACGCGAACCTAGCATACCGACCGGTGCTCCCGCCGTGCTAAAGAGCACATAATCGTGCATACCGTGGTACTGGCCTTCGAACTTTATAAAGCGCTCCCGGTTTGTATAGCCCCGGGCGATGCGCAGTGCGTGCATTGTTACTTCAGTGCCGGTATTGCCCAGGCGAACCTTGTCCACGCCGGTCATACGAACGAGCCGCTCCGCCACCTGGATCTCTGCAGGAGTCGTCCAGGCAAAGAGCGTGCTGTCCTGGATCGCCTTGGTCACTCGCTCCACCACTTGTGGGTACGCGTGGCCCAGAATGACGGGGCCAAAAGCCAACCGGTAGTCAATATACCGGTTTTCATCCATATCCCAGATATAAGCGCCCTCTCCCCGCGCGACTACCAGGGTGTCATCATCCCCCCAATAGCGAAAATTAGAGTTGACGCCCTGCGGGATGAACTGTTTTGCCTTTTTAAAAAGTTCACGTGTCCGAGTTAGATTACGTGACATTGTTACCTCCATTTGAGTAGGGCGGGTAGCAAACCCGCATCTTGAATTAAATTGTCTAAAATGGCGGGTAGCAAACCCGCCCTACACCTCAATTGCACAGGTCGAAAAATCGTTACCTTGATTCACTATGCCTGTGGCAATTGATGCCCCAGACCCAATTCCCTCGCCTTCTGATAAGCCGCTGGCAGGATGGCCGCATACTCGCCCCAGATGCCTAGAGCAATGTAGGTGATGATCTCGTCGGGCGACTCGCGACCCGGCTTGCGCTCCCCCACGATGTCGGGCCACTCGGCATAGACGTCCTCGAACCCAAAGCGCTCGTCCGCGGCCAGCATCTTGAGCTCTGGGATGCGCGGGCTGACATAATGCCAGTCATCCACAATCACCTTGTCGGCCTCAGTGATGACGTCCAACGTCACCTCCTGGTAAGAGCCCAGCCGGGCGACAAAAGCCCCCGGTCGCAGCCAGGCGCGCTCCACTACGGGCAGATTGCCGGTGGTGACGGTAAAGATGACGTCAGCCGCGCGCACGACCCGCTCCCGCTCATCCACCGGAACAGCCTCGATCGGAAAGTCGAACTCGGGCTGCAACTCGGCCACGTATGTCTCCGCCACCTCGGGCAAAACGTCCACAATGTACGCCTGTTGCAGGTCAAAGCGACAGGCCATCGCCTGCAAGTGCATCCGGCCCAGCGTCCCCGCGCCAAAGATGGTGACCGTCGCCGCATCAGACCGAGCCAGGTAGGCGGTAGTTACGGCGGTCGAAGCACCGGTCTTGAGTGCCGTGATCCAGCCTCCGTCCATCAGGCACACCGGCAAGCCCGTCTGGGCATCGAATAGAAGCACCATTGACGAGGTTGTCCCGCAGCCAAATCGCTCAGGGTTGTTGGGGAAAAAGCTAAAGGTCTTGACAAAAGCCAACTTTTCGTCGAGCATATAGCCGGAAAACGGCTTGATGAAACCGTTCTCGCCCACGTCCATATAAAACTTGTTGCCAGCAACGTGACCAGCCGCGTCGGCCTTGATGCCCTTTTCGGCCAGGTCCACCGCTTCTGCGACCGTCAGGGTCTGCTGCACGTCCGATTCTGTGAGATACAAAATTGGTTCAGGCATTGCGTGTAACAACCTCCTTGTTCATATAGAACTCATACGTAAATTTCTTTCACAATATCGAGATAGACAAAACTTTGCGTGTCACGGATTCCCTCAACGGTGCGCAATCGCTCGCTGAGGAACTGGAGCAAATCGGCATTGTCGTGGCAGACTACCTCGGCCAGTATATCGTACGCGCCCGTACAGAGCACCAGGTAGATGACCTCTTCGAATGCCGCGATCTGGTGGGCGACCTCGTGGAGCCGGTGGCCCGCCACCTTGATGCCGATGAGGGTCATCAACCGGTATCCTACCCGCAGGGGATTGGTGACGGCGACAACCTGGAGAATGCCGTTCTGAACGAGGCGATGATAGCGTTCGCGCACCATGCCGGGGGAAACGTCGAGACGGCGGGCGATCTCGGCAAAAGGCATACGCCCATCCTCTTTTAGAGCAGCCATGATCTGGCGATCAACTTGGTCGAGTCCATTTCCCATCATCTCGGTATCATTATACCAAGAATCATCGAAATTGTCAAGAGTTTTTTGATGATTCATCATTAAATCAATACATTCTATGCGTAATCGTCATAAAACAACACCAGATATCGATGAAACAGTGCGTCTGAACACTCGGAGAGAACGCGGACAACACGTCCACATGCATCAAGCCAAAGGTCGCTCACGGTGACTCTCTACCCCTTGATCTCTTGCAGCACTCCCCAGACCTCGAAAATCACCTTGAGAGCGGCAACAGAAGTGATATCCGCGCTGTCTAGGGGAGGCGATACCTCTACCACGTCCATCGCTCGCACCGGCAGTTTCTGAAAGATGATTCGAGCCAGTTCCATCAACTCTCTCGTGGATACTCCACCCCCCTCCGGTGTGCCGGTTCCGGGCGCGTAGGCCGGGTCCAAACCGTCAATATCCAGGGTAAAGTAGACGGCTTGTACATCCTTTAGTTTTTCCACGACTTGCTCCGCGACCGTCTCTATGCTCTCCCGGTAGCACTGGCGGGCGGTATAGTAGGCGATCTCTGGATGCGCCTGCAAAAAGTCCCGCTCTTTTCGAGGAAAAGAGCGCTGCCCAACAAAGACCAAGTGTTGGGGATCAAGACCGGGCAACTCGAGCGCCCGTCGCTCTGTGCAGGCGTGGGACCAGCGATGCCCATCGTAGACGTCGAACAGGTCAAAGTGAGCGTCAAAGTGCAGCACGCCAAATGACCCATCCACCACCCGGTCGAACGCCTGGATCAACGGAATCGTCACCGAATGATCGCCCCCCAGAAAGAGCGCCAGCGGATGCTGGAAAACCTCCAGCGCCCGCTCTTCCACCGTCTGAAAGTAGCGGGGCCATTCCAGGTCAGGAGCCACGTCACCATAGTCTCGCACGCGCAAGGTCAGGGTTTGGCCTTCTTCGGTGGCGCTGGCCATGTGATGAGTCAGTTCCCGCAGTTTGGCCGGGGCCAGAGCCGTCCCGCTTCGAAAGCTGATCGCTCGGTCAAAGGGAATCCCAAGCACGCCTACCTCGGCGGCAGGATCATCGCTGATCAAACCACTCCACAGGTCTTGATGGGATGGATAGAAAGAACGAGTCATTACGTTTGTCCTCCAGGTTTTAGAAAATGGCTGATTCCACAGCCGCCTTAAAGATCACCAGGGCCTCATCTATTTGCTCCTGGGTAACCGTCAACGGGGGAATCCAACGAACGGTGTTGTTCCACGGGCCACAGGTGAGAATAATCATCCCTTGCTTTAGGCAGTTCTTGCCCACCGCTTTTGCCAGGTCAGTATTAGGTGAGCCTGTCATATCGGTGAACTCGGCACCGATCATCAAGCCCAGTCCCCGCACGTCACTGATGAAGAAATCGGCCTGATGTTCTCGCAGTTGCTCCATCAGGTATGCGCCCATTCGGGTCGCGTTCTCCAGCAGGCCTTCCTCCCGAATGACGCGGATGGTGGCGACGGCAGCCGCACAAGCCACAGCATTGCCGCCGTAGGTGCCGCCGTGAGAGCCCGGAATCCACTTTTCCATCAACTCGCGCCGGGCAGCAACCCCCGAAAGCGGTAGGCCCGAGGCCAACCCTTTGGCCATTACCATGATGTCTGGCGTCACGTCAAAATGCTCGATGGCGAACCACTCACCGGTGCGCCCAAAGCCCGACTGGATCTCGTCGGCGATGAGCAGGATGTCGTGTTCGTCGCAGATGCGGCGCAGCCCTTTGAGGAACCCGGGCGGCGGCACGACGTACCCCCCCTCCCCCAGCACCGGCTCGACCAAAATGGCGGCGGTCTCCGAGGGATCGGTTTGGGTTCTGAGCAAAAGTTCCAGTTCCTGCAGGCAAAAGTCGACAGTCTCCTCCGCGCTCCAGCCATACCGGTAGGCGTAGGGATACGGAGCCACAAAGACCCCCGATGGCAAAGGTTGATAGCCCACCCGGTAAATGGTCTTGGAGGTGGTAAGAGCCATCGTCAGCGCCGTGCGCCCGTGAAAACTGCCCTGAAAAACGATCACGTTCGGCTTGCCGGTGGCGTGGCGGGCCAGCTTGACCGCTCCCTCCACCGCCTCCGCCCCGCTGTTGGAGAAGAAAAAGCTATCTAACCCCTCCGGCACCACAGCCCGCAGTTCCTCAGTCAATTCCACCAGCGGCGGGTGAAAGATAATGTTGGCCTGTCCGTGCAGGAGCTTGGCCGCCTGTTCCTGAACCGCCTGCACCACTTTTGGATGGCAATGCCCAGTGTTGGTCACGCCAATACCGCAGGTAAAATCCAGATACCGGGTGCCATCTTGATCGTAGACATAAGCCCCCTCCGCCCGTTCCGCCACGATGGGCGTGTAGCGGGTCCAGACGGGGGAGATATGCTGATACTCTTGGCTCATCTTTTTCAGCCTCCAAAGAGTTTTTGGGAGACGTGAAGCGTGAGACGTGATGACAAAGGTCACACCCACTCACGCTTCACTCATCAATCACTCGAGTACGTGATACTCTTCCACCTTTTCGTGAATCTCGATGCCGCGCTTGGCCAGTTCGGCGAAAAAGATCAGGGGATCAATAGCCGTCTCTGGCGGCACGACGCCCTTTACTTTGACGTCGCCGCGAGTGATCATCTGCACGCCAATGCTCAACGGGATGGCAATATTCTTGTAATAGGCCGCTTTGCCGCCCCATTCTTCCATCGACGGGTGTTCACTCCACAGCGTGATTTTGACGTCGCGCCCGTCCCGCTTGCCGAAAACGTCCACCACCAGGCCATAGGCCCACAGCGGAGTCTCCTTGCTCGCCGGTAGTTCCAGCAGCAAGTCAAACATCAGATCAAACGGCGTGGTCTCGATGCCCTTGACGGTGATAGGTTCCTCACTGTAGAGGCCCGATTCCAACATCGCCTTTGCCAACCGCATCGCGTGCGGCGGGAAACAGCCGTGCACCGATACCGACTTGGCGCCCAGGCTCTTGGGCATCGTTTTGGTTTCCGGGTGCGGGATGTAGCACACCTCTTGCTCGCCGATAGGGCCGGGAAAGTTCACCGTCTTTAGGCCCGCAAAAGGGCCTACCCAGATGAACTCGCCGTTCTCATAGTACAGGCGGCTCTCGGTCTTGGGATGAAACTCCCACAGAAAAGTGATGAGCAAGCCAGGTGCAGGAGCTGGGCAGCGGAAAGCGGCAAAGTTGATCTGGATATCGTCGATCTCGTCCAGTTGATCCGCCGCCCGCCGGGCCATCGCGTTGGTGATGCCGGGGGTCGCGCCCA
>JAAEPW010001290.1 GCA_024232355.1 Chloroflexota bacterium
ATCTGTTACGCACAGGCAAGTTCACCGAGACACAGTTGCTGCACGGCAGCTATGCAGAACTGCGCCAATACGTAGCATTGCGAGATCGCCTAAGCAGGGACATTCGACGACAAAAGAATCTGATCCACAACACGGCGGGACAGTTGTTCCCCGAGTTGGGCAGCGTGTTTAAGAGCTTGGCTGGGCAGACAGCCTTGGCGATGTTGCGCCGTCACGGGGCCGCCGCTGTAATACGGCACATGCCTTTGGAGAGCTTTATCGCCGGCGTGCGAGCAGACCTGCGTGGGCGACGACTGATGGTTTCCCAGTTGCGTCGCGCCCACGAGCTGGCCGCCACCTCCATCGGCTTGCAAGACGGGATCCCGGCGCTGCAACTGGCGCAGCGTTCCTACATTGAGACGCTGGAAAAGCTCCAATCTCAGATGGAGACGGTCCGGGGTGCCCTCTTGGAGACCTTCCTGGCCTTGCCCGAGTCGTGCTATATGCTATCCTTATCGGGACTGGGTGCCATCACAGCAGCCATCATTCTAGCCGAGGTTGGTGATCCCAGCCGCTACCGCAACGCTAGCCAGTGGATCAAGTTGGCCGGTATCCAACCCGTACCCAACCTCTCCGGCCGCAAAACGCGCAGTCGCACACCCATGTCGCACAAAGGCCGTGTACGACTGCGCACTGCGCTGTACTTTGCGGTCTTGCGCTTGG
>JAAEPW010001291.1 GCA_024232355.1 Chloroflexota bacterium
CGGGTGAAGACCCGTTGCCGGATGAAGCAGGCGTTGGGGTCTGGGAATCAGGCTGATAAAGTTGAACGTTAAATTCAGCCAGGTCGTTGATGTCGCTTAGAAAGTCCTCCACGTCGCCGGGTTCAGATTGGGTGGCCAGAACCAGCCACAGGCGATCATCCTTCTCCGATAGATGATCCAAGTCAGGTTGTTGAGTCACAATCTGGCCTATTTCCATCAAGGCGATGGCGGCCTGGTAGAGACGGGCCGCCGGCGCAAAAGCCTCTGCCGCGGCCACAATTTCGATTTCCAGGTTGGTCTGTCCTGCTTCGCCCTTCTCCTCGACCTGGGCTTGTTGCTCTGGCGTCAACCGGCTTGGGGCAGGGGGCGATGCAGCCGGGGCTTGCGCCTGGTCATCACCGCCTTCTGCCAGGGCTGCCAGGGCGCGCAGCCGGGTCAGGAGGGCGGCGATATCAACCCCGCTTGGCTGCCGGTTAACAATTTCATCACGCATGGCTTTCAGAATGTCAACAGCCTCAAGCAGGACATCCACCACGGCCTGGGTGGGCGACAAACTGGCTTCGCGCATTTCGCTGAAGATCGTTTCGATGGCGTGGGTCAGGTCGGCCATCTGGTAATGCCCCACGGTCCCGGCCAGCGCCTTCAGCGTGTGCGCGGCGCGAAAGATGGAGTTGATGGTTTCGGGGTCGCTTTTCCGCTCCAGGTGCAGAATGCCGCTTTCCATTGCCTGTAGACATTCGTTGGCGTCTTCCAGGAATATCTCCAGTTCGTCAGTTGTGATGTCAAAGGTTAATTTGTTTTCCACATTTAGTCCCTTCCGGATTTTAGATTGCTTTCACTTTCTCAGTCTCACCCCCAGGTATGGTCACGGGGCAAGGCAAGCCTTGCACTCCACTTTCTCAGTCCTACCCCCAGGCACGGTCAGAGACCGGAGCAAGGCAAGCTTTGCACTCCACTTTCTCAGTTCCATCTCCAGAGTATGGTCAGAGACCGGCCTGAGCAGGGGGATTGCCAATTTTGCAAACAATCCAAAAACGATTTACACAGCTTGAACGAGTGCTTGTTGCTCGTCCATGGAGAAGACCCGGCCCAGGTCGAGCAAAATGACCAATCGTTCTTTGAGTTTGCCAATGCCGCGCAGGTAGGCGGTGTCAACGCTGGCCAGTAGGGGCGACGGCGGTTCGATGGCTGTTTCGGGTATCTTGATTACCTCGGTTACTTTATCGACAATCAACCCGATTTGCAGTTCATCCAGTTCTGTGATGACGATGACCGCTTTTCGCTCCCTTCCATTTCCTCCGTTTTCAG
>JAAEPW010001292.1 GCA_024232355.1 Chloroflexota bacterium
ACAAACCTCGTTCCGACGCTCTGCGTTGGAACGGCCATCTGCGGACGTTGAGCGTCCCCGTATGGGCTACAACGTTCCACGTTGTCCAACGCAAGAGCATTGTAGCCAGGTGTGGTGTTCAACATCTTGTTGACCCTTACAAAATGACCCTATTTAACTATAGAAAGGAGTAAAAGCAATGCCTTCTTCAACCGACCAATTGGAGTTTTATGATTTGAGTCATCCCTGGGGTGACAAGGTTCCACTGTGGCCCTATTTCCCGGACGTTAAAATCGAACGCTTCCATTACCACGCCAAGTCCCGGGTGCTTTCTCAGCAGATCACCACCTTTATGCACTGCACCACGCATACCGACGCGCCGGCGCATGTCGTCGAAGGGGCGCCATATATGGATGAAGTGCCCCTTGACCGCTTCTTTGGGACAGCCGTGGTCGTTTCGATCCCCAAGGGCAAGTGGGAAAAGATTATGCCAGAGGATCTTGAAAAGGCCGAGCCTAAGATCCAGGCCGGCGATATTGTGATTATAAATACGGGCTGGCACAAATACTGGGGCGACAACGTTAAGTATTTCTGCTACTCGCCGGGCCTCTATCTCGAAGCCGGGGAATGGTTCCGAGATAAGGGCGTCAAAGCCGTTGGCGTGGATAATCAGGCTCTGGACCACCCTCTGGCCACCGCCATCGGCCCCCACGGGCCTGGCGGCCCCATATTGCCCTGGGTGGGCCAGGAATTTGAGCAGGAAACAGGCAAAGCCGTCGAGGAAGTTTTCTCGCTGTGGGAACCCTGTCACCGGCAATTGCTGGGCAACGGAATTGTCGGTTTTGAGAATGTCGGAGGCGATATTGATAAAGTCACCGGCAAGCGCGTAACCATCGCCGCTTTCCCCTGGCGCTGGGTCAAGGGTGATGGTTGTATTGTTCGTATAGTTGCCATTGTCGATCCAACAGGCGATTTCCGCCTCTAACGATAACAATTAAGGTTACTACTCAGCCTGCCCCTCACGCATATCAAGACGCTCTACGTCGGCCTACGCGGGGGACGCAGAGCGTCCGGGTAGGCGTTCCAACGCTGGAGCATTGGAACGAGGAGTAGGCTAAGTAGTTCCAACGCTGGAGCATTGGAACGAGGAGTAGGCTAAGTAGTTAGCAATTAAGGAGGAGTTTCATGAAAGTAACACGTTTAGAACAAGCTGT
>JAAEPW010001293.1 GCA_024232355.1 Chloroflexota bacterium
CTCTGAAAGGTGGTTGCGGCCATTTCGCTTTGCGGCTGTCACTTCCAGCTGATCCAGCCATTGATTCAGCATCCGACACCTGCGGAGCCGGCGCTCTCGGTTTTTGAGCAGCCCAACCGTGTGCAGCAGGTGGACTTTGCTTCAAGACTGGAGGTGACATCCATGGGCCGGGTGAAACCCTGTCAAAGGACATTCCCTTAGCCAACAGTCCTGCAGATCCACTCGATCTGGGCAGTTGACTCAGCGTTTGTGCTCGGAAACGAGATGGCAACTGAGCTGGTGGCGGCATGTCCCCGACAGCTGCGGCGAAGCATCGTGTTGGGGCCTTCGCCCTCGACCTCCAAAATAGGCTGCGCACCCCTTCGAACCGGGCTGTGCGTGACGCTACTGGCAGCACTTTGATAAGTAGGCACGTCTTCATCATGTTGCCGCCGGAAACTCGATTGCTTCCGCGTGTGTGGGCCCGGGAAAGGCTGGCGCTCCCGCATGTCTTTGCTTGGCGCCCTTCTTCTCTGGCCATCCGGAAGAGGACCCAAGTAGGGACGGTAGCCCCACTGGGTTAAGGTCCTTTGCAGAAAAGGTGGCGGCAGCCCCATGCCAAAATC
>JAAEPW010001294.1 GCA_024232355.1 Chloroflexota bacterium
GCAGTCGGGGCGTGCTTGAACGACGACAACGGGGCTGACTCTGGCTCGGCCTACGTCTTTGAACTGGTCCCCTCGATCACCAAAAGCGTCAGTTCCGAACTGCTCAATCCGGGTGACGCGCTGACCTACACCCTCGACTTTTACAGTGGCATCACCGCCACCAGCGTGTTGATCACCGACGTCATTCCCGCCCAACTAGCCAGCTATACCTACACCTCCACCGGCGCTCTCATCACCTCCACCGGCGGGACGGATTACGTCTGGCAAGTGCAAGACCTCTACCCAGGCGACAGCGGCGTCATCACCATCACCGGGGTGGTCAGCCCGGACCTGACATCGGGCTATGCCTTTAGCAACACGGCCACCATCGACTCTTCCGAGAGCGGTGAACAGTCCAGTGTGATCGTCCGCGTGCCCTTTTGGGTGACAGGCGTAGAGCCAGACCCCAAAAGCAACTATGCCTCCCTGGACACCAATCTGACCATCACCCTCAACGAATCTATCAGCCAAAGCACCGTCACCAGCCGGACAATTGTCGTCCACGGCGGTTTTCAGGGCCACCTGGACGGAAATATCAGCTTTGGCTCCATCATCTATGACCCCGGCAACGATCTGCACCCCGGCGAGATCGTGCAGACCAGCGTCACCACCGGCGTATTGAGCCAGGACGACGTCTCTATCTGGCCTTATGTGTGGCAGTTCCGGACGGCTGCCGGGATTGGGCCGGTCATCTTTGACCACTTTATCGATAGCTTTGGCGTTGCCAGTGACGAGACACGAAGTGTGGTCTATGGCGACGTGGACGGGGACGGCGACCTCGACCTCGTTGTCGGGAATGTGAGTGGACAGAACTTGGTCTATCTGAACGACGGCGGCGTCCAGGGCGGAACGCCGGGCACATTCGACAACATTACCCGCACCTTTGGTACGGGCAGTGATAGTACGTATAGTGTGGCCTTGGGCGATGTGGACGAGGATGGCGACCTCGACATCGTTGTCGGAAACAATGGGCAGAACGTGGTCTATCTGAATGATGGCGATGGCACTTTTGATACCACCGCCAATACCTTTGGTACGGGCAGTGATTATACGCTAAGCATCGCCTTGGGCGATGTGGACGGGGATGGTGACCTCGACATTGCTGCCGGGAACTGGAACAGTCAACAGAACGTGCTCTATCTGAACAACGGCGGCGTTCAGGGCGGCACACCGGGCACTTTTGATACCATCGCCCACAACTTTGGTACAGGCAGTGATCGTACATATAGTGTGGCCTTGGGCGATATGGACGGGGATGGCGACCTCGACATCGCTGTTGGGAACTGGGATGAACCGAACGTGATCTATCTGAACGATGGCGACGTTTGGAGCGGAACACCGGGCACATTCGATAACACCTCCCACAACTTTGGCACGGGCAGTGACGATACGACAAAGATAGCCTTGGGCGATGTGGACGACGATGGCGACCTCGACATCGCTGTCGGGAACTCGAATGAGCAGAACAGGGTCTATTTGAATGATAACGATGGCACATTCGACACCACCACCCATGACTTTGGCACGGGCGGTGATACTACGTGGAGTACGGCCTTGGGCGATGTGGACGGGGATGGCGACCTCGACCTCGTTGCCGGGAACTGGAATGGACAGAACGTGATCTATCTGAATGATAGCGATGGCACATTCGACACCATCACCCGCACCTTTGGCACGGGCAGTGATTCTACACTAGATATGGCCTTGGGCGATGTGGACGGGGATGGCGACCTCGACATCACTGTCGGGAACTGGACCTTGCACCAGAGCGCGAACTATTTGAATGAGGCGCTGGCTGATCTAGCAATAGCCAAAACAGCACCGGC
>JAAEPW010001295.1 GCA_024232355.1 Chloroflexota bacterium
AGATTGCCGAGTTCTCCGATCGGGTAGTCGTGATGCACGAGGGGAAGATCGCTATGGTGGACACCCCATCCACTATCTTTGGTCAGGTTGACCTGATGCACGAGATCGGGCTTGGCGTCACGCAGGTGAGCGAATTGGCATATTATTTCAACAATCGTTCTCGCACACACTATACGTTTACTTTGTTCAAAGATGCATACGATACACTGATCTCTCCAGAGGCACTGGAAGCCATTGCTTTAGCAAAGGGGCAACTACTGGATAGTAGTATTGAGCACATCAAGGATAGACACAAGACTGCAAATTCTGAATCTTGTATCATTCAGGTACGCGATCTCTGGTACCAATACACCGAGGATATTGTTGCCCTCAAAGGCATTAGCCTGGACATCAAAGAGGGCGACTTTGTGGCCGTGATTGGTCAGAATGGTTCAGGCAAAACGACGTTGGTCAAGCACTTTAACGGGTTGCACAAGCCAACAAAGGGCCAGGTCATCGTAGATGGGCGAGATACAAAGGATCTCCCGGTGGGTGAAATAGCCCGTACCGTCGGTTTCGTATTTCAGAACCCCGACCACCAGATTTTTTGTACTAGCACTCACAAAGAGATCGGTTTCGGGCCACGCAACCTGGGACTAGAGGGCAACGAACTGGAGGAGCGGATCGAGGAATCGCTGGACTACTTTGGCCTGACCGAACACACCGATAGCCCACCTGCCGTTCTAGGGTTTGGCACCCGACGCAAGATTAGCATCGCCGCTGTCTACTCTATGCGTCCTCGGGTCTTTGTGCTCGATGAACCGACCACCGGTCTGGACTGGAAGAGTGCTATGGACTTGATGCGGGTTATTCAGGATATGAACGAGATGGGGCACACTATTATTCTGGTAACTCATGATATGAAGGTTGTCTGCGAGTTCGCACGCAGTAGCCTGGTGTTGTGTGATGGTCAGGTCTTGGCATACGATGACACCAGGATGGTCTTCAAGCACTCGGAGATACTCAAAGAGACCCATATCGAGCCGCCGCAGATCACGGAACTGGCCCAAAAGATGACGTCTTTTGGGATGCCCGACGATGTGCTGACCGTTGACGAGTTCCACACCGCGTACACAACTGGGCGGGGAGGATAGCAATGAGCTTTATGTTCGACCTGTACGTGGAACGGATCGGGTGGGCGCACCGGGTCGATCCCAGAGTCAAGCTCTTGTTCGTGTTGGTGGGTGTTATATCTATGACCTTATTCTCGAACTTCTTCTTTATGCTGGCAGCGTTGATCATCATTCAACTGTTGACAAGTTCGGCCGGGGTGCCACGAGATCGTTTCGCCTGGGTGTGGAAAACTATGTTACCTATCAACTTTCTCATTCCGCTACTGTGGACGGTCTTTTACCCAGAAGGAGATGTCTTGTTCCACTTTTGGATTCTAAAGTTCACGCCTTTGGCATTGGCGCGAGGACTAGGAGTAGCGCTGCGCCTGGATACTATTGCTTTTGTATGCTTTCTATGGCTTTTCACCACCGACCAGACGTCCATCGTGCGCAGCCTGGTCAAGATTGGGTTGCCTTTTGAGTGGGGATTGGTCCTGGCGATCAGCTTGCGCTACGTACCCACCTTTTACGGCCTTTACGTGGTGGTGGCGGAGGCACAGCAGGCCCGCGCATTAGATCTCACCAAAGGTAACTTTTTCCAAAAGCTCAAATCCTATATGCCTATCCTGGTGGCGATGCTTATCAACGCTCTGAGAACGGCCGACAAACTGGCCAGAGCGTTGGAATCACGGGCACTAGGAGTTGAGGGGGTAGAGCGCACCTACTTGCACGACATTCACTTTGCTCGCCGGGACTATGCTCTCAGCGTTATGTTGCTCCTTATCCTCTGCGGGATGATAGTGCTGCGCATATTGGACGTGTTCACACATCCCCTGTATCTGATTTTGTAGCTCCGACATACGCTCACAGAGCGGGCAGCCCGAGCCAGTTGAGAGAGAAAGCAAAATGACTGGGCAAGCAGACTGTTGCTGGTCAGCGATCAGGGAGTGCAAGAGGTTGGTTTGCTCGATCGGCCAATCGAGTGGTTCCGGGCGACAGGTTTGGAGGTCACAGTCTACGCCGATATAGGTGTGGACCCAGACATTGAGATAGTGGCCGCAAGGTGCCGAGCTTGCGCACGCGTAGGGGGCGATCTGGGGTAGAGTGATCCATCAGAATGTGGATAATTGCCAAGAGAGTAAAGGTGCTGTGGAGACATTCGAAATCACAGTGATGGTAGTGCAGAGCGTAATTCTGTGCCAGTAGTGGCAAACCAACCTCAACCCAACCCCACCTCGCATAAGCTCACCTCACTCAACCCTAACCCCGCCCCATCGCTCGCCACCGCTGAGACAGAGGCGCGATCCCTCGGATTGCATTGCTTTCTTTCCGTGAGAGAACCTGGTAATGAACTTCGGGCCAGAGGCGATGGAATACGGGGTGGGGGGAGTTGGTGTGGTGAGCGTGCGTGACGGGGTTGGGGTGATTGAGGAGAAGAAGGGATGTGTCCACAGATTGCCGCGAAATCTATCGGATACTAGCAATTCCTCACTGGATGTGTTAGAGGTGTTCCAAGGAGCAGTAATGATCTACGGTTCTGTAGCGGGGGCGGGTCAGGCGACTAACCCGCCCCCCGTAACTTGGGACGCTTTTGCTCTACAGTTTAGCAAACAGCTTCTATGACTATCTTATGATGAGGTCCCCTCGTGCTATTTCGGGCTGTTCCTCTTCAGAAACCTAAGGAGTTGAGCCCTTGTCCAAGGCTTGTAATGACTTTCCACATAGAGAGCATAATCCTTACTCTTTAGTCATGAAGCAAGCATAGAAATCGAAAGTGTTGATTCCGGCGTCCGAAGATGAAGAGGTGGCGGATAGTAACAGTCTCCAAGAAACATAATCCGTGCCTCTGGAACTTTGACAACAATCGAGTCATCAGCGTGTTGTCCCCCTACATGCTCAAGTACAATTGTGACTTGCCCCAGATCAATGACTGTAGATGTGTCGAAAACCGTATCGGGGATAATGATTCGAAACGTTTTCCAATTCCGAATCGCTCGATCCCGTGCCCTGTAACTCACCTTGAGTTTAGGATTACGTTCAACCTCCCGGCGAAGATACTTGCAAGTCCACGGCTTTTTGGCTTCCTCACCAAGAATGTCTTTACACTTCGTACGAGCTGTGACTGGAACCTCAAGTTCACAGGCACCGGATATATGATCCCAATGATGATGTGTATAGATGATACGACCCACTGCTGGAAGAGCGCGTTCTTTTAGCTCATCTCTGATTTGGCGAACTAGGTAGGGGCTGTTTCCGGCGTCAATCAAAACGGTCTCATTTTCGCCCACTATAACCCCGATGGAGCTTTGAACAGCATTATAATCTGGATTATGGGGCCACAGCCAGACATTCTCAGCAAGTTGAATGAGTTTGTGTTGTATAATGAATTATCCAAATGTTGTGTCAGCGAAATGATACTTAAAGACTTGTGCAGCGTTCTAACGTTGAGCTCACCTGCTGGGCAGGTCTGGCGTGTGACGGTCGCCGTTCGTCACCGTCGCCCCGATGACGATCTGATTCGCGTACACTCCTTCGATTGTCCCGTCGTAACACGATACTCTTCTGCCAAGTCTACGTCTTCAGTATCGTAATCCTGCGCGTCGGAATGCTGCCATAAAAATGCCCCATCATCTCTCGATCTCAGCTTGATCAGAAAACCCAAGTACCCAACAGCAGCAATGCCGCTGAAAGGGCAACCAGATAGAACGCTGCCGCGCTCAGCAATGGTATGGACACAAAAGAACCCACAATACCCACAACGAACAGTACCATTGCGACAATCCACAAATTTCGATTCGAGCGGTGTAACTTGATCTTCATCGTAACTTACTCCTTGAAATAGGTTGATATCTGCCTGGGTGATGACATCAGTTTTCGGGCTATTGGGCCGCTAACTTGTAAATGGGCGCAATATTGCGCATACTGCTCATCTAGCGTGTGATATGCGCAGTATTGCACATATCACGCAAATCCACACGATCAATCAGAATGATGAGAGCTGCGAGGCTATTTATACCGTGAGGAAATTCTAGCACAAGAACGCAGTAGCCGCAAATTAGGCTACTGGACGCTTATTTCCATCGGTGGTGGGCATAGCCCGTCGGGTGGTCAGGGGCTGGGTAGGGACATTGGTTTGCTGTGGTGGATGCGGGGGGAGGTGCGTTGTGGCGCAGGGAAGGATCGGTGGGTGGCGTTGTCTGTGACCACAAGCGGGGATGTGATCGTTGATGATGGGGTGGTGGCCTTGTTGTGGTGATTGCCGGTTTGTGGGCAAACATTGACATCTGGACATTGTGGTGCGGGGAAAAATCGGTGGGTGGCGTTGTCTGTGACCACAAGCGGGTGCTTGATCGTGTTAGCTGTCATAGGTAGGCGTGAGCCAAGTCACGGTCGGCGGCGCGAGGTGGTGACTGGGGCTACTATTGCGCGGCGGCAAAGTTTGCTATACTGACTCTAAATCAAATTAGAAAAGGAGTGTATAAAATGAAATCACGATTTTCTCACTGGCTAACACGTTTCTTTATCATCATATTAATCGGACTGGCGATTCCGTCCCAAATCGGGCAAGCGCAAAGCACCGATTATCCCATCGTTGATACCGGGCAAAGCGTGTGCTATGATGCCAGCGGCGCGATCACCTGCCCCACCGAGGGTGAAGCCTTCTACGGACAAGACGCCCAATACACCGGCAACGCGTCTAGCTACACAGACAACGGCGACGGCACCATCACCGACAACATCACTGGCTTGATCTGGCAGCAAAGCCCGGACACAGACGGCGACGGCGCAGTCACCTACGACGACAAGCTGACGTACACAGAGGCCCAAGCGTACCCCGACACGCTCAATGCCGCCAACTACGGCGGTTACAGCGATTGGCGTCTGCCCACCATAAAAGAGCTCTTTTCGCTCACCAACTACAACGGCATGCAGCCCGGCGATACCCTTGACGGTGCCATTCCCTTCATCGACACAGACTACTTTGAGTTCTCGTGGGGATTCACCGAATACGACGAACGCTACATCGATTCTCAATGGGCCACAAGCAACACGTATATCTACAATTCAGCGCAAATGTTCGGGGTGAATTTCGCCGATGGTCGCATTAAGGGCTACGGCCCTCCGCCGGGCTTGGGCGGTGGCGGCAGCGACAAGCCGTTTTTCGTTATCTGTGTGCGCGGCAACACCGAGTACGGCATCAACGATTTCGAGGGCAACAGCGATGGCACGATTACTGATCATGCAACCGGATTGATGTGGACCCAAGACGACAGCGGCGCGGGACTTGACTGGGAAGACGCGCTCGCCTGGGTACAAACCAAAAACGCGGCGAACTACCTGGGCCACGACGACTGGCGCTTGCCGAACGTCAAGGAGCTTCAGAGCATCCTGGACTACACCCGCTCCCCAGACACAAGCGACTCGGCCGCCATTGATCCCATTTTTTCCTGCACCCAGATCACCAACGAGAACTATGAAGCCGATTATCCCTGGTATTGGTCAGGGACAACGCTGAACGGCAGAGATGGCACCTATGTCAGTTTCGGGCGGGCGCTCGGCTACATGGGCAATAGCTGGGTCGACATCCACGGCGCGGGCGCGCAGCGCAGTGATCCAAAGGGTGGAGATTTCAGTCAGTACACACAACAAGACAATGGCTATTACAATTCCCGTGCCCCCCAGGGCGACGCCATCCGCATCTATAACTATGTGCGCCTGGTGCGCGATGCCGATAGCGGTACCGTGGTTCCACCGCAAAATTTTCAAGTCTATCTGCCTCTGGTCGTTACCAGCCGGTCAAGCACCAGTTCCCCCGC
>JAAEPW010001296.1 GCA_024232355.1 Chloroflexota bacterium
AGCAACTCAGTCCTATGGCGATCATGGCCCGCTGTCGCATCCCTCCGCTGTGTTGGTGGGGATAACTGTCCACAACTTGACCTGGCTGAGGCATCTTTACACGGCTCAATATCTCGATGGCTCGTTCCCGTGCCGTATGCTTATCCACCTCTTGATGCAAGGTGATGGCTTCCATGATCTGATTCCCAATAGTATAGAGGGGGTCGAGGGACGTCATAGGTTCCTGAAAGACCATCGAGATTTCGCCGCCTCGTATCTCTCGCATCTCTCTACCTCGCCAGGACAACTGGGTGAGGTCGATCTGGTCGGTCAGGCGACTAGTCTCGTTGCCGTTCAGTCGGCGATGATAGACGATTTTTCCTCCCACGATCTTGCCCGGACGGGGCACAATTCTCAAGATAGACTGGGCCGTAATGCTCTTGCCACAGCCGCTCTCACCTACAACTCCTAGAATTTGTTCTCTCTTGACTGCAAAACTGGCGCCTTCTACAGCTTTGACCACACCTTCATGGGTATGGAAATGTACGCGCAATTGTTCTACGGTTAGAATCACATCCTGTGCCAACGCTCTCTCTCCTCCTATTTCACCTCGACTATTTTTCTTCTAAATCGAATACGGGTCGACAGCGTCCCGCAGACCATCTCCCACAAAGTTAAAGCTCAAGACTGCTATAATGACGAGTAGAGCAGGGAACATGAGCCAAGGATATAGTACGACGGTGGAAACCACTGACGCATCCTGCAAGAGTGCGCCCCAACTGACCATAGGCGGCTGGATGCCCAAGCCCAGAAAACTGAGCGCCGTCTCGGTAAGTATCATCCCCGGAATAGCAAACGTGGCCGACACGATGATGTGGCTAAAGGCGTTGGGCAACATGTGCACGAATATGATGCGCCGGTCTGAGGCACCCACCGCCCGGGCGGCAGACGAGTAATCCATCTCGCGGTAGGCCAGCATCTTGGCCCGCACTTGCCGGGCCAAACCGGTCCACGCTACAAACGATAGAATCACCGAGATCGCA
>JAAEPW010001297.1 GCA_024232355.1 Chloroflexota bacterium
TCGCTTTCCCCCCGTGAGAACCCTGGTGATGAACCTCGTGCAAGAGCGATGGAATGCGGCGGGGGGAGTTGGGGGCTGGGCGTTGTGTGGCTTTGGTGTGGTGAGTGCGGGTGATGGGACGAGAAGAGGTTTCCACAGATTGCCACAAGATATATCGGCCTGACCTGCCCATTGCCGCCGACGCAGCCTCAGTCCGCTCCCTCGCCGTCTCCCCCTGGTCTGCCCCAGGTAGTGCATTGGCTTGTTTCCCTTGGGCTAGGGGCGGTGGAGTGCGGCGTGGGGGAGTTGGGGATGGGGTGGCGTTGTCTGTGGCCACAAGCGGGGAGGTGATCGCCGTTGATGGGTTAGCCTTGTGGCGGTGATTGTTGGTTTGTGGATGGTGACCCTCGCCCCCGCCCCATTGCTCGCCCCCGCCGAAACAGAGGGTCAATCCCTTGGCGCGCATCGCTTTCCCCCCGTGAGAGAACCTGGTAATGAGCCTCGGGCCACAGATTGCCATAGGAGCTATTGGCCTGACCCGCTCCATCACCCTCTCCGCCGCCGTGCCCCAGTCCGCTCCCTCGCCGTCTCCCCCTGGTCTGGCCAGGGAGTGCATTGGCTTGTTTCCCTTGGGCCGGGGGCGGTGGAGTGCGGGGGGGAGTTGGCGGTGGACACTCTGCCATTGCTGGTGGTCGGGATTGCTGTTAGTGTATCCACAGATTGCCACAGAGGTTATCGACCTGACCTGCCTATTGCCTCCGCCACCGCCGCGGCCCCAGTCCGCTCCCTCGCCGTCTCTCCCTGTTCTGCCCAGGTGGTGCATTGGCTTGTTGCCTTGGGCCAGGGGCGGTGGGATGCGGGGTGGGGGAGTTGAGCGTTGTGGGATGGAGATGCTGTGCCTTTCGGTGGGACGAGCCTGGGTGAGAGCTTTGGTTTGCCGTGGTGGGTGCGGGGTGGTTGTTTCTTGGGACGTGGACGCTTGATTTGCATTGTGATGAGGCACTACCGGATTTTGTCTATTGGCGAAAGTGCTGATTGACAGCTGGGCAAAGAGAATGTACACTTTGTCACACGACAAACGAAAAACCTCGTTGTTGATGTCGGGTAATGAGTGCAAGTAAGCAATTTATAGAGGTCACAGATAACGAATGAAATTTCTTGGACGTGTGGTGCGCTTTGTACAGCCATATCGGTGGATTGCAGTCATTCTGGTATTCACGGTGATCTTTCCGGTAGTGATGGAACTGGTCGTTCCCCGGATGCTCCAATACATAGTTGACCAGGGCATCAGAGCAGGCAATATGAAGGTTATTACTCAAAGAGTGGTGATCATGCTCGGCGCGGCATTGATTGGTGCGTTGGCAACACTGGGGCAGGGCGTTTGCCGTGCTCGACTGTCACAAGGCATGGCCTTTGATATGCGCAACGAGCTTTTTGCCCACATCCAAACGTTCTCGTTTGCTAACCTGGATCGCTTACAGACAGGCCAACTTATGACCCGGCTTTCCAGCGACGTGGATGTCGTGCGCATGTTTGCGAGTTCAGGGTTGTCGCTGATGCTGCGGGCTTTGATGATGATTATCGGCAGCGTCGCTATGCTCGTCCTTACCGACCGGCAGCTTTCACTCGTTATACTGATTTTGCTTCCCATCGCCGCTGCGGTCATTTGGGGCGTTATGCAGATAGCCAGGCCCTTGTTTACGATAGTGCAACAAAAGCTGGCGTCGCTCAACACCGTCGTTCAAGAGAACCTGGCCGGTGCTCAGGTGGTCAAGACGTTCGTGCGGGAAAAATTCGAGATCGGACGTTTCGATGAGTACAATGCTGCCTACATGCACCAGAACATCAAGGTAGGGCGCTTGATGGCCGTGGCGCTTCCCGCACTGACTGTGTTGACAAACCTGGGTATCGTGGCCATCATTTGGCGGGGGGGGATGGATGTGATTGGCGGACGGCTCTCGGTCGGTGAACTAATTGCCTTTAACAACTATCTGATGATCGGGATGACGCCTCTGTTGCTACTGAGTAATATGCTGACGATGGTATCTCGTGCCGAAGCTTCCGCCGAGCGTGTGTTGCAAGTCCTGGATACCGAGCCTGTGCTCCACACTCAGTCGTCGCCGTGTAAAGCGGAATATCCGATGGGGAGTGTGGTTTTTGAGAATGTGTCGTTTCACTATGACGGTAATGGCGGCGAAAAAGTGCTGTCGCGGGTGAGTTTATCAGTGGAACCAGGGCAACGCGTTGCGCTGCTAGGAACAACCGGTTCTGGCAAGAGCACGCTGATGAACCTGATCCCCCGTTTCTACGACGCGACAGGCGGGCACGTTCGGATTGACGGTATAGACGTGCGCGATTGGTCGACAGACGCACTGCGCTCGCAGATAGGGGTGGTGCTGCAACAAACGACTTTGTTTAGTGGCACCATTCGGGAAAATATCGCTTTCGGTAGACCGGACGCTCCTCTGGAGAAAGTAGTGGCGGCGGCCAAAGCTGCCCAAGTCCACGAGTTCATCATAACTATGCCAAAAGGCTACGACAGCATTGTCGAGGCGCGGGGCGCAAACCTGTCAGGGGGACAGAGACAGCGTATCGCCATCGCGCGCGCACTGCTGATCTCCCCCAGAATCCTAATTCTGGACGACAGTACCAGCGCTGTCGACGTGGAAACAGAAGCCAAGATACAGGAGACCTTGGAAGCGTTAATGGTCGGACGTACGACGTTTATCGTGGCGCAGCGCATCAGCAGTGTTTTGACCGCCGACCAAATTATCGTGCTGGATTCCGGTCGTTTTGCGGCCCAGGGCACGCATCTCCAACTCTTGGATACAAGTCCCATCTATCAGGAAATCTACCGTTCGCAACTCGGTGTGAACACGAAAGACGCGAAAAGATATGACAAATCAAAGAACAGATAGACCGCAGATCAGACTTCGTTTTGGATCTGGCGGTGGACCACTGACAGGCGAAAGTGCCAAAGACACGCGCTCGACCGCATCTCGTCTGTTTGGCTACTTGAAACCATATCGTTGGCAGTTTGCAGTCGTAACGGTACTGGTGATCGCGAGCACGCTTGCGGGCCTGGCTGGGCCGATCTTGCTCGGAGTTGGCATTGACGACGTGAATGGAGAGCATCCGTCAGATGTTTCCAGTGATTCGCACAACTTGGCGCGAACTGCACTGATTATGTTGTGTGTGTATCTGGTGGGCGGTCTGGCCTCTGTTATCCAAGGCGTGATAATGGTGGGGATCGGGCAGCGACTCGTAGCAGACGTTCGCGGTGAGTTGTTTGCCCATATCCAGATGCTTTCTATGGCCTACCACGATCGGCACAAAGTGGGCGATTTGATGAGTCGCGTTGCAAACGACACAGAGGCGATCAACCGTGTGATCTCGAACGGTCTGATCCAGTTCACGACCAATATCCTGTTGCTGGGCGGCACGATGGTTTCCATGTTTGTCTTGAATTGGCAACTGGCGACGGGTACACTGATCATTCTGCCACTGATGCTGGTCATCACGGGCCAAATCACTCAACACAGCCGTGTGGCCTTTCGCGAGGTGCAGCGCAACCTGGGCAACCTCAACGCGTTTATGGAAGAGAATATCGCTGGTATACGGGTCGTGCAAGCCTTTGCCCGGGAATCGGACACTATCGCCGGGTTCGAGGTTGTCAATGCTGCCAACCGAGAAACCGGCATCAAGGCCGAGATCATTACGGCAGCCCTGGGACCGATGTTTACCACGATGAGCACGGTGACCATCGCCGCGACGGTGTTGCTGGGCGGGTGGCTCTCGCTGCGCGACATCGTGACGGTGGGCGTGATTGCGACGTTCGTCGTCTATATTAGGAACTTTTTCCGGCCTATGCGCTCAATTGCCATGTTGTACAATCAGTTGCAGTCAGCACTAGCGGGAACTGAACGCATCTTTCAAGTGCTGGATGCCAAGCCTTCGGTAAAGGATCAAGAGGATGCGTTGCCGTTGTCAAACATCAAAGGCAAGGTCAAGTTCGAGCGGATGAGCTTTGAATACGAGAAGGACAAGCCGGTGCTTGTTGACGTCAGCTTGGAGGCATCGCCTGGTCAGACCATCGCCCTGGTGGGGCCAACCGGCGCTGGCAAGACGACCATCATTCGTCTGTTGAGCCGACTCTACGATGTGACCGATGGTACGATTTCGATTGACCAGCACGATATCAGGACTGTGCAGCAGGCTTCTATCCGCGAGCAACTGGGGATTGTGCTGCAAGACACCTTCTTGTTCTCCGGTCCGGTGATGGAGAACATCCGCTATGGCCGGTTGGATGCCACAGACGAAGAAGTGATCGCTGCAGCCAGGCTAGCCAACGCTGACCGCTTCATTCGTCTCCTGTCTCAAGGGTACCAAACGCAGGTTTCGGAACAGGGTCACAATTTCAGCCAGGGACAGCGGCAGTTGTTGGCGATTGCGCGGGCTATTCTGGCTGACCCGCGTATTCTGATCCTGGATGAGGCGACCAGTAGCGTCGATACCCGCACTGAAATGCAAATCCAGGAGGCGTTGCTGCGCCTGATGGAGGGACGCACGACCTTTGTCATCGCGCATCGCTTGAGCACCATTCGCAATGCCGACCAGGTACTTGTCGTCAACGATCATCGTATCATTGAACGTGGCACCCACGACCAGTTGTTGGAGCAGAGAGGATTCTACTATGATCTCTATATGAGCCAGTATCGTCTCAGGCCCGCGGAATGTCCTGGGTAGGAACTTGGTTTGCTGTGGTGGGGGCGGGGTGGGTGGGCGTTGGGAGAGACTAGTCAAAATGGGAGAATTGCGCTCGGGTGCAAAACGGATGTGTTTTTCGGCCAGGACAGGTACCGACGTGAGTTGCATCTGGATATCGGACGGTGAAACAAACATCCCCGCTGGATCTACTGTGACTGACACCAACCTGGATACCGGCGCATTCACAAAACTCGTCCTTGCCATCCTCCCAGGTTGTCCTGTGAGTACTGCTACGATTGTCATCATGGTCGAGTTATTCATTCCCATAAAGGAGTGCGTTGATGGATGAACTCGTCGGCAAGACGATAGACCGCAAATATCGTCTTGCCGAGCATATCCACACAGGCAGAATGGGCACTGTCTATAAGGTTTATGTAGTGGGTCACTACCTTGGTTGAGGAGTATGTGCAGATGAGTGAGGAATTTGGCTTGGATGAACAAAAGGTGTATGATAGGGTCGGCATCCAGATGGCTGTGCAAGATGATAAGATTGCACCATCGCTGGCAGAGGAGACTTATTAAAATGAAAGACGAGAACAGGAGGATTCCATTGCTGGATAAACCTGCTCCCGCCTTTGGGTGAAGCTATCCTACAATGAAGAGAAAATATCGTCAACATCAGACACTTGTTCAGATAGAAACACTATACGCCACTTGGCACAATCTCAGTTGTTGTGCGGCACGGCCAGTTGGAGAATCATCAGGTTAATCGTATCGTGAGAGAAGGAATCCCAAGTCTTCCAAGCATAGTTTCGGAGCGCCCCAGCGACTTTGTCGTTGCTTATCACGCACTGCTCATAGGGGCGTCGCCATTGCTCCCGATCCCAATCGTGGACGAACTCCTCGCGACTTTCTTTTGGCGGCATATGGTTTCTGAGTTAGCCGCAAGACATGACAAGCAACTCACAGACGCACAAGTACGCCAGTTCGCCAATCGAGAAAACTTTGGCTGTGCCCAAGGGTGTATTTTCCCAATAACATTCTTGATCAAGGAAATATTGCGTGAGATATTCTTCTGGCTGGAATTGCGACGCGGAATCGATTTGGCTACGGATGCGTATTATTCGGGCACTCTCTTGAATGTGATATTTGGTCTCGACGAATTCGACCCGACAAAGGTCGTTCAATACAATGAAGCTATTGAGCGCGCAAAAGACGGTATTAATGTCGAGTTGGTCAAGGTAATTTTTGGTCACACTTTTCGCTCGAGCCGCGGTATATTGAGGGCGACATTACGGTGGCTCCGCCAACGGTACCATCACCAATTTTTCGCAAAATGGAGGCCAGTCAAGGGCAAGAAAGAGTCCAAAAAGCCTCCAGAGAGCGGGAATTGCAAATCGGGGACTGATTGGGCCCCAATTCGCTTTGTCAGGGGCTTGATTTCGAGA
>JAAEPW010001298.1 GCA_024232355.1 Chloroflexota bacterium
CTCGAAATCAAGCCCCTGACAAAGCGAATTGGGGCCCAATCAGTCCCCGATTTGCAATTCCCGCTCTCTGGAGGCTTTTTGGACTCTTTCTTGCCCTTGACTGGCCTCCATTTTGCGAAAAATTGGTGATGGTACCCATTTGTCGGGTGGAGGAAGGACGATTTATCCCTCGTTACAGTCTCTACATCATTACTTACTATTCCTCTGACCCTCAACTCTCATACGCGCATCGTTGGAAAAACTGGAAACAAGAACATCACTTTCCTCCATTTGTACGGACACCCATATTCAGTGACTCGGATCAGGAAACGTGGTGGGATTTGGTATCTTGGGTGAAAAAGGGTAGGTTAATGTGGATGGATCCAGATGACCCGAACTTGCCATTGCGCACTGGTCCGGTTGAATCCTTCCCATACGTTAACATCATCGGCAGTCGTACATCTGTAACTTATCGAGACGGCAAGTCGCCGACGGATTGGTAATATGGCAGTGGTCTCATCAAGCTCCATAGTACTGCCATGGTGATCATTGAAAGGCCAGAGTCTGGAAGGTACGGAGATTCAACGCGGTCTCTATTGGCGACTTTGCGGACCCGGAGCTTGTGGACGACTACCCACCGGAGACTTCCCTATCCACCTGGTCAAGGCCGAGGAACCGTGGGGATACTCCTTCCGTGCCTTTGGATTCCCGACCGGCTATGACAACGGTGTGTGGGTATCAGGTCGGATGCTGGGCCGTGAGACCACAAACTGGCTGACGAACTCGCCGAATTGCAGGTGGCGTGATTCAATCAATGCCCAGGAGGAAATTTGTCCGCAGCATCTCGTCCAGTTCAAGTGACCGAACACTGCCGGAGCCACGTGTTTCTAGAGATGGGGTGGTTACTGGTCGCCATCCTGGTACCTCTCTGGGTCAACCTATGGGCGCAGCAACCCTTTGAGTTTTCCAAGGCAGCTCTTTTACGCACGTTGGTGTGGGTGATGGTTGGTGTCTGGTTGGCCGACTGTTTGCTGAACTGGCGGTCACCCGAACATGACCTGCGCGACAATCCCCTGCTCTGGCCTGCGTTGACAGTGGGCGCTACACAAATCCTGGCAACTGTCTTGGCCGTGGATCGGGGAATGAGCTTGTGGGGCAGTTATGAACGCGCCCAGGGCGTGCTCACCCAGACCAGCTATGTTCTTTTATTTCTGCTCATCTCGGCGCGGCTGCGGACGCTTTCGCAGGCACAGCGACTGATGGGGGCCATGGTAGCAACGGGCATTCCGTTGCTAGGGTTGGGGATGGCGCAAGCGCTGGGTTGGAACCCAATGGGGTTGATCAGTGATGCCCGCTCGCCGATCTATGGCACGCTCGGTCGAGCCAATTTTGTGGGCGCATACCTGGCAATGCTGCTGCCTCCAAACATAGCCCTGATTCTGATCACTCGACGGCGTTGGATGCGCCTTGCGGTCGCCGCTCTGACATTGGGGGAGGTGATCGTGGTGCTGTTGACCCTGTCGCGGGGGGCGTGGCTTGCGGCGGGTGTGGCGGTGGGCGCTTTTGTTCTGCTCTGGTTCTGGCCTCGGCTGCCACGCTTGTGGCGGGTGGCGGCGCTTGTTGTTGGATGTGTGGCGTTGGTAACTGTCGTTGGTGGGACGTTGTGGCTGGGCCGCGCAGCGGGTTCCACGGCGGCGCGTTTGACCATCTGGCGGGCAACGTTGGCCCTGATCGCCCGGCGTCCGCTGCTGGGATACGGTCCTGATACGCTGGGGTTGGTCTTTCCGAACGTCTACCCGCCACAACTGATCTATTACCACGGGCGGGGAGTAGGAGTGGATCGCGCTCATAACTTGTTCCTTGATTGGGCTGTGACGACCGGCCTGGTGGGGTTGTTGGCACAACTGGTGTTGCTGGTGGTCTTTGTGCTCATCGGATGGCGTGCCGTACACCGGGCCGCCGATCCAGAGCGGCGAGCATTGCTCATTGCTTGTCTGGCAGCGGTAGGGGCGAACATCGCGGGCAATTTGGTGAGTTTTGACATAACGGCAACGGCAACAGCCACGTGGACCTTGATGGGGCTGGCGGTGGTGTTAACCAGATCGGGCAGGTGTGAACGGCGGGGACGGGTGATGCAGCAGCCCGGCTTGCTTTTGCGCCTGGGGATGGCGAGCCTGGTGCTGGCAGGCATAGGGATGGCCGTCGTCCAGTTCAACGTTCGCCCCCTGGTTGCCGACGCCTCTGCCAGAATGCGCGATCTCTACGTCACCGCTGGCGACTGTCAGAGGGCCATCGCGGCTGGGGAACGGACGATACGTCTGTGGCCCGTTGAGCCAGATCATCACTTGTCACTGAGTATGGTCTATTTACGGCGTGCTCAGACTGGTGACGGCGATCCGATCCCCTGGTTGAGACAGGCCGAATCAGAGTTGCAAACTGCCCGTGATTTGCGCCCTGCCGATTACCGTATCTGGGCGGCCCTGGGTGAGTTGTACGGTGCATGGGGCAACCGTTGGGACGCCGCAAAGCTGACCTTGTCTGGCGATGCCTACCGGCGAGCGACAGAACTGTCGCCCCACAATGCCATGCTTTACACGGCGTGGGGAATGATGGATTTGGAGGGCAGGCGGTTTGACCTGGCGGCGGATCGGTTTCGGCAAGCCATAGACCTGGATGCCACAGACGGCTACGCTTTTGCCCGCCTGGGCGACGCCGAACTGGTGCTGGGCCGAGTGAGGCAAGCGATGGACGCATACCGGCAAGCGGTGCATTGGGAACCACAATCAAGTCACGCCCATCTAGGGTTGGCTCAGTGTTACTGGCGACTTGGCTGGCGAGAGGCAGCCAAGTTGAGCCTGATGCAGTCACTGCAGCTCGATCCAGATAACGAGGCTGCTTGGGTTCTACAACAGCAGATGAACACACAACCATAATGTGAAGAAAGGCGGCAACATATCGAGCAGAAAGCGAGTTAACTGTTACACTCGGTAGCAAGTCAAATTTTAGATCAATGAGGAGAAAACAAGATGAAAACGCGAACGATGTGGGGAATCATCATAGCTATAACAACTTTGGTGTTCATAGTGGGTGGCGTAGGGGCAGTATCTCCAAAGCTGATTCCAGGGGACGCCGTGGCGGCAAAAATCAACTACCAGGGTCGTTTGACGTCCCCCGGTGGCACGCCACTGGACGGTGAGTTCGATATGCGCTTTCAGGTTTACGATGACCCAAGCAATGGGACGACGTTATGGGACAGCGGCATCCTGAATGTGACTGTAGATCAGGGATTGTTCAACGTGGAACTGGCCGTGGACCCCACCGATTTTAACGGCCAGGGACTATGGCTGCGCATCTATGTGGATAGCGAGTGGCTATCGCCCCGCCAAGAGTTGATGCCGGTGCCTTATGCCCTCAGCCTGCGTCCAGGGGCGGAGATCAAAGGAGACCCCACGGGCTGGGAGGGCTGGGTTCTCAAAACGAGCATGGATGGCGCGTTTCCGCTGGCCAAGGCCATACTGGGTTCAACAGCTACCGGGACGGCGGTCTATGGAGAGTCAACTGGTGGCTGGGGCTTGCAAGGCTACAGTGGCAGTAACTGGGGTGTGTTTGGCTCCAGTGACGCGGGAAGCGGCGGATATTTTAGTAGCGCCGATGGCTATGGCATCCAGGCGTCCAGCACCGGCACCGATACTTGGGACCACGCGGGATCATTTTCGGCCAACTGGGGCTATGGGATCCATGCCGAAAGTGCGGAGAACTATGCGATTGTCGGTGAGGGGGCTATAGCGGGTGTGCGCGGCAGCGGCCTGGTCCAGGGTGTGTCAGGTTCAAGCGAAGATGGCATCGGTATCTCCGGTTGGAGTAATACGGACGTAGGCGTATACGGCTCCAGTTTTTCAGATTATGCTGTGGAGGGTTTGACCTGGCGAGGGGACCACAATTATGGTCTGTTTACCCAAGACAATCTGTATTCGCTCAATACTCACTTGTTGGGGGCCGAGATGCAGGTGGTCCAGAACGGCGGCAGTGCAGCCCTGGAAGCAGGCGACGTGGTGGTCTTTAGCGGCGTGACGACGTTGCCGGAAACAGGCGA
>JAAEPW010001299.1 GCA_024232355.1 Chloroflexota bacterium
AACCTGTCAGAGGGCGTGATTTTTTCACAGAAATGCCTTACTTGGGCCTGTATTTGGCTAAAACTGAGGCACAAAGCTCCATCTGGACCTCAAAAATGGGGGCAAAATGGACCGTCAAATTCCTCTCCGACAGCCTGCTAGCGCGCGATAAGGTTATTGGTCTTGAATTTTCCGCGTTGTGCATCAAGAAGCAGGCAACAATCATTGATAAGACCGGCCATATACTGGATCCGAACAATGAGGCTGACTTTTTCATGTACATAATTGAGCTAATAAAAGGTGAAGGAGAACACCATCATATCACTGCTCGACTCTAGGGCGGCCGTCGAGAGAAGGCCAGAGAGGGCAAAAATCCAAAAATCAACCACCCTGCAGAACGCGGCAAGTCGCGAGAAATCAGACCCAGCTAGGACATCATGCGTCCTAGCTGGATCTGAAACGTCAGAACAGTCATCCATATCCCAGACAGCGATGGACTCAATCAGAGCAGGATGTGGTCAAGCGGTACACGGAGAGCAAAATGTCTTGCGAGGAAATGAGGAAAATCTTGCTCAATCGCAACGAACAGACCATCTACAGTATGATGAAACGCCCGAGATTACCCCAACCCAGTCATCCGTGCTGGTACTATTTGACCGAGTTCTACGGCTCAGAGTCTCCAAGAATTACGGTAAATTGGACGATTACGTCCAAGAGTACGCCGATAGCCTGTGACGGCCGAGGCCAAGTCGATCTACGAGGCGCTGCCGAAACACGGCCCGCTGGACACGATTCGGCTGCGCCGGGAGGCACGTATGAGCGCCGAGAGCGCCAAATCTCGCTTTGATCGGGCACTGATCGAACTGCAAGTAGAGTTCAAAGTGCTTCCCATCGGCGTGGTCAGGACCAGTGCCTGGAACTATGAGATCGTGCAGCGACACTATCCAGACTTGCCAGAACAGGCACAGCAGATTAAACGCAGCAAGGCTCGGCGCACTCTGGTTTTGCGCTATCTCGACAATGTGATCGCCACAGACCGCAAAATGATCGGAAAAGTATTCCACATCTTGAAATGGACGTCCTCCGAGTTGGATCGCACCATACAAGCACTGCTTCAGGAGGGCGCAATTCAAGAGACACAGATTGAGGGAATCAACCAACCACAATTGGTTTCGGCCTGCGCCCTAGAGCACACCCCGTAGGCTCTTAACCGCTGCTCTGCCCATTCCCCATTATCGCCCGCGCTGCCAACAAGCCCGAAGCCGAAGCCTGTATCAATCCCCGCGTGATGCCCGCCCCATCGCCACAGGCGTACAGACCGCGCACCTTTGTCTGCAAATCCTGCGTCAATTCAAGGCGGTTAGAATAAAACTTGACCTCGACTCCGTAGAGCAGTGTGTGACGCGAACAGACGCCCGGCATCACCTTGTCCAACGCATGCAACATCTCCAAAAGGTTGACAATGTGCCGGTAGGGCAACACCAATCCCAGGTCACCCGGCGTGGCGCTCGTGAGCGTAGGCGTGACGACGGAACGGCTCAATCGCTGCGCGTTGGTACGACGACCAGACTCCAGGTCGCCCAGCCGCTGCACCAGCACACCACCGCTCAGGATATTCGCCAGCCGGGCAATAGACTTGCCATAGGTCACTGGATCATCGAACGGCTCGGTAAAATTCTTACTCACCAACAATGCAAAATTGGTATTGTTCGTCTTGCGATCGGCGTACGAGTGGCCATTGACAGTGATCACATCACCTGCGTGCTCCAGCGCGACCTCACCGTACGGGCAAACACAAAATGTTCTTACGCGATCATCAAAAGCCCTCGAATAGTACAAAAACTTGAACTCGTAGAGCAGTCGGGTAACCGATTCCGTCACCACTGCCGGCAGTTCGACCCGCACACCTACGTCCACGGGATTGCAGACCAACGCCAATTCCAATTCACCCGCAACGCGCTTGGTCCACTCGGCTCCTTCTCGACCTGGAGCTATGATCACGTGCGGCGCTCGAAATACCTCCCCGCGCTCTGTCTCGATACCGGCGACATTCCCTCCGTTAACCAACACCTTGGCCACCGGTGTGCGCATCTTTACGTGTACCCCTTGCTCTACCAGCCCCCGGTACATACGGTCCATAATCGCGGCGCTGCGTTCCGTGCCAATGTGGCGAATGGGAACCGAGACGAGACGTAGCCCGGCCAACACATCTTTCTTTGCCATCGCCTCGTATTCGTCGGTGTGCCCACCATAGACGTTCTTGCTGGCCCCATACTCGACGTAGACGCGGTCCACCTCATCGATCAACGCCTGAGCCTGCTGCTCACCCAACAACTCGCCCAGATGACCGCCCGAAGCCGGCGAAAGCGTCAGTTTGCCATCGCTGAACGCCCCCGCGCCTCCCCAGCCCGTCATAATCGAACAAGGTTTGCAGTGCGCACACTCTTTGCCCATACGCGCGGGACAACGTCGCTTTTCAATAGACGGCCCCTTGTCAAAAATGACCACACGCGCATCCGATTTACGGCTCAACTCTAGTGCGGCAAAAATGCCCGCCGGTCCCGCCCCCACGATGATTACGTCGTACTTTTGCTCAGACATCGTCACCTCCGGTAGGAATTCTGATTTTGCGGATTCAACATTTTACAACAGTAACAAAACAAGAGTGATTATGGCACAAAAAGGTAGTTTGTCCAGCGTCGATGCTACGCCCGCCATCTCTTGCATCCTACTCCCGGCCTGCTATAATGACCTCGATGACAAACACCCGCCCAGTTAACCATACGACCTGGACCATCACACTGCTGCTCATCCTGCTCGTTGCTGCGGGGCTGCGATTGTACCGACTGCCCAACCTCCCCCTCGGCCTCCACTATGACGAGGCCGCCAACGGCATCTTGGCCGGAGAGATTGCCCAAGGAGCCAAGACCCCTGTCTTTATCTCTTCCTACACGGGCAAAGAGGTGTTGTTCTTTTATTGGACTGCTCTATGGATGAAACTGCTGGGAATGACCCCGCTGGCGCTCCGTTTGGGCGCGGCCACCGCTGGAGTAGCGACCGTCGCTGCGACCATCTGGGCCGTCTGCGAGTTGCTGCACGGACAGCATGACGCCAAGTGGACGGCGCTGCTCACCGGGGCCTTTGTCGCCGCCTCTTTCTGGCACCTCGTTCTCAGTCGCTACGGGTTCCGCGCCGTGACCCAACCCCTCATGCAGGCACTGACTGTCGCGGCATTGTGGCGAGGATTGCGTTTGTCAAACGGTAGGCAAAAGGGATTTTTGTGGCTCATCCTGGCCGGTCTCTTTTGTGGTCTAACTGCATACACATACCTGGCCGCCCGCGCGTTCCCCGTCCCGCTGGCAGCGGCGTTGTTGACCCTGCTCGTCACAGACAAAGACCGTCGCCGCGCTCGCCTAGGCCAACTCGCCATCTTTGTCACCGCCGCCGCCCTGGCCCTGGCCCCACTGGCCCATTACTGGCTGACCCACCCCGGCAGCTTTATGACCCGCGCGACCCAAGTCGCCGCCACCAATCGTGCCCAAGTCTGGACCGGGATTCGCGCTTGCTTGGGAATGCTCTTCCTCCAAGGCGACCCTTACATCCGTTTCAACATCCCCCACCGCCCCCTCTTTGACCCCATCACGGCGGTGTTGTTCCTGCTGGGCATCATCACGACCATTTGGACTCTCAAACGCCCACGCTATCGTACATCCTACATCTTTATTCTCATTTACATCCCCACGATGCTCCTCCCCAGCGCCCTCGCCGTCGGCGACATCACGCCGAGCAACCTGCGCACCGTCGGCCTGCTGCCCTTTATCTATATCTTTCCCGCTCTTGGTCTTTCAACGATCAAATCTGCGATCTCTAAATCTTTCTCACGCTATCCGGTCCGACCGCTGCGGTCAGCATTCATTATTTTGCTTCTCGCCATCGCAACACCGACTACGGCCATCGCCTACTTTCGCGACTGGGCATCATCCTCCGCCCTGTATTATGCCGCCGATGGTGACCTGGCCGACGTAGCCGCTTACCTCAACCAGGCTGACCTGATCACCACGACGCCCTACGTCGCCAGCATCCACTATCGCCACCCTACGCTGGCCTTTCTGGCCGAGGATTATGGAGCGATTCGTTGGCTCAGAGGAGGAGAAACGGTTGTCTTTCCTGCAAAGGGAGATGGACTGTTAGTTTTTTCTCATTCGACGTCGGGGGAGTTGACCTGGGCGCAATCTGTACTGCCAGACACCGACCGTACCCCCGCAGCCGCCCCCCCTGGCCCTGACGGAGTACCTGCCTTTCACGCCTACCGCGTCAGTTCTAATCCCGACCTGGAACCTACTCATCCATTGACCGCTAACCTGGCCCACGTCGTCCATCTGATCGGTTACGATGTGATTGGTCAACCTCAATCCAACGAGATCGCCGAGGTAGCCGTCTGGTGGCGCGTAATGAATTCCCCAAACACTGGAGATTACGGCCCCGTCGCCCGTCTCACCGACCCCTGGGGCTTTGTCTGGGGGGAAACCCAACCCTTCCACTATCCCTCCGAGCAATGGATGCCCGGCGAATGGGTCGTGGACCATCTCGCAATCCCGGTCGCGCCCGGCACCCCGCCCGGCGACTATACAGTCCGCCTCAGCTTTTATTCTGGCAGCACTGATTCCCTGCTGTCCGTGCTCGATGCTGACAGCCATTATGCTGGCAACAACATCCAACTACCCGTGCAACTGACCCGCGCAACCACACCACCCGCTCCAGACCGTCTACCTATCCGCAAACAACTGGACGCCCACTCGGACGACCTCATCCTGCTGGGGGCCAATCTCGATACGACCAATGCCCGGCCCGGCGAGCGAATCTACCTGGCCCTCTTTTGGCAGAACACCGCGCCAGCCCTGCCTAACATGGATATCACCCTCACCCTAGACGATGTGTCCCTCTACGTGGGATCTCCCGTCCACGGCACGTATCCCACCTCTGAATGGACCATCGGAGAGATTGTCATGGACCGCTACGACCTGCGCTTGCCGCGTGATACATCACCGGGCAACCACGAGATCCAGCTTTACCTGAACGACCTCACGCTTGATCTCGGTACCATCGCCGTGCCAGCAATCAACCGTGCCTTTGACGTCCCACCCATCTCCCATCCACTGACCGCCACCCTCGACGGGCAGGTCGAACTGTTGGGATATGACATCTCGGCGGAGACCGTCACGCCGGGGGACACGCTTGTCCTCACCCTGTACTGGCAAGCACTGACCGAGATGGACGAAAACTATACCGTGTTCACCCACCTCATAGCCCCCGATGGATCGACGACCGGTCAACGGGACAGCCACCCCATCAATGGCACCTATCCCACCAGTCTGTGGATGACGGGTGAAATAGTCGCCGACATCTACGAAATTCCCACCCGCGCCGACGCCGTTCCGGGCACACACCGGCTAGAGGTAGGAATGTACATCGCCGAGACCGGTGACCGCCTGCCCACCGATATACCCGACGACGCCATTGTGCTACAGGCCGTTACCCTTCAATAAACAAAAGCCGGGCAATGAATTGCCCGGCCGCTGCCAACACGTTTTTAATGCGTTTTCCGTACCAGACCTGCCAGTTTTATGAGGCACCTTGAAACGAAAATTTGCTGCCAATTTGGTCAAATCGGGCTCACAAAAGCTCTGGCGGAAACTTGGCAGGTCTTTGCATACTATTGAAACAACTGCACAGTCTGATAATCGTTTTCACAAGGATATCCAATCGTGGATGACCAACCGATACAAGACCCCCGAATCTGTATGATGTGACTGCTCTCGGTGCCCCCGCCATCCTGGCGATGATTGCAGATGGAGAGTTCGCCTTTTTCGGGTGCGTGGGAGCGGAGCATACTTTTGAGCGAGCCCACACTGGAAATAGTCTCAATCATCCTGTTTGCCGTTTGGAGACGAGCAAGCGAACTTTGTTCTCGCACCTCCAACTCGGCTACCCGGTGAGTGATAAGCGAAAACGTATTCGTGATGGCAAAGTTTCCCTCAACCTCTTGCATCTCGAACAAGTCGCCGAACACCTCTATGAGAAACGTCCACTCGGGGGATGAGATCAGGATGCGTCCCCCCTGTATCGTGTTATGATCCATAAAATCTCGAACGATCCTGGAAACATCTTCTTTGCTTTTCACCTCACGCACCAACCGCTCACACAATACGTCATACGTCACGTCGTCCGTTGAGACAACGTGGGTATTGGCCACGCAGATTCCGTGCCGGTTGACACCGATGGCTATTCCTGCGAGTTCCTTTGTCTCGAGGTTGGCGCCTTTCATTACGTGAATGTCGGGCGTTGACTCAAAGACGGTCATCCGGTTTACCACGTAATCGACCGCCAAATCCCGGTTCTTAAAGAACAGAATCCCACCAGGAATGTGTATAACGCCAACCGTGCATGCGTCCATTTCTCATCGTCTCCTTTGCAAAAGAAATCCCTACAACTTGAACATGGCCCGCGCACGAATATCCCTAGACGACGCGCCGACCAAAACTTCAAAATCGCCCGGCTCTACGACCCACTGCTGCCGATAGGGATTGTAGAACGAGAACGCCCGTTCATCCAACACAAAGCTGACAGTCTTGCTCTCACCTGGCTCCAAGGCAACCTTGGCAAAACCCTTTAGCTCTTTTGGCGGCCGGACCAAGCTGGATGTTTCGTCGCAGACGTAAAGCTGGACCACCTCACGGCCCGCGCGGTCGCCGGTGTTCTTTACTGTCACTGACACCTCGACGGGTTCGCCGATCTTTGGCTTTTCCAGAACCCGCAGATCACCGTACTCGAACGTTGTGTAAGAGAGACCGAATCCAAAGGGGAACAGCGGCTCGATCTCCTTGGCATCATAGTAACGATAGCCAACAAAGATACCCTCTCCGTAGCGCACTTGCTTGGTGCCCGGATAGTTGATAAAAGTCGGATTGTCCACGTACCGCTTGGGGAACGTCACCGAGAGCTTGCCCGATGGATTTACCTCGCCCAGAAGGATATTGGCGATGGCGTTTCCGCCTTCCTGCCCCGGATAATAGGCCAGCACGAGGGCCGAGACGTCATCGATCCACGGCATAGTCACAGGAGAGCCGCAGTTGAGCACCACAACGGTGTTGAGGTTTGCCTCAGCCACGGCCTTTATCAACTTGTCCTGTGAACCTGGCAGATCCATATACGGCCTGTCGCCTCCTTCGGACTCAAACCCTTGCGACATCCCAGCAAAGATGATGGCAACGTCAGACTGTTTCGCCAGTTCCACCGCGCGCTCAATCCGGTCGTCCGGCTCTGGCGCATGGGCAAACCGTAGGTGCAATGCGCTGTGGGCAACATCCTTCGACTTGACGTACTCTACCTTGATATCATACGCCTGCCCCTCGATCAAATCCAGGTAGGTGCTAGCTTGATTGAACGTCCGTATAGACGGCGACGGCTTGGGAGCAGTCTCAAGCACCAGATCACCATCCAGATAAAGGCGACAGATACCCGTGTTCGCCAACTTGAAAACGTGTCGCCCCGTGCCAGGCGCGACGAACGTGCCCGTCCAACGAACGGAGAACGCATCCTCAGAGACACCCTTGGGAGGCAACAGATGCCAAAAGTCTAGCTTGTCATCCACTCGCTCTGCTCCAACTTTTCCCGATAGATCCGTGTTGCCAAAAAACTCGGCCCGCAAACCGTGGCCCTCGCCACCAGGGGGAGTTAGGTGGGTGGATTTCAGTGCCGGCAGCTTGACAAAGTTATCGCACCCCGGCTCGTATTCAATTTGCACCGTATCACCCAACTTGGCCCGCAACCCTTCCAGGGGGCTGATCCGGTAGGGCGGCTCCAGATAAGAACTGCCTCCACCACCAATTCGTGCTTCGTCCGCGTTGAGGCCGATGACGGCGATAGATTTGACCTTGTCTGTATCCAGAGGTAACACGCCAGTTCTTTTGAACTGCTTGGCGATTTGGCTTCCAAATCGCACGCCACCCTCGTTCTTTAACAATGTGATCGACTCTTCCGCCAACTCGCGGGCCAGTGTCTGGTGACCGGGTGTGTTCACCGCTCCTGCAGGCAGCGCAGATGGATCATCCATCTGACCCGACATGACGATCATCCGCAAAATCCGGCGAGCAGCAGTGTTGATCACCGCCTTGTCTACCTGCCATATACGGACAGCGTCAACCAGCAGGCCGCCATAGTACTTGGCCGGGCCAGGCATCTCGATATCGAGGCCGCCTTTCACCGATTCCATGGTCGTGTGGTTGGCACTCCAGTCCGAGATGACCACACCCTCGAAACCCCACTCGTCCCGCAAAATCTCGGTCAGCAGGTAGTGATGCTCACTAGCATACGTGCCGTTGACGCGATTGTAGGCGCACATCACGGTCCAGGGTTGCGTCTCTTTCACGACAGCCTCAAAGGCGGGCAGATAGATCTCTCGCAGCGTACGTTCATCAACCAGAGAGTCACCCCGAAAGCGCTCGACCTCTTGATTGTTACACGCATAATGTTTGAGAGAAGCACCAACGCCCCGGCTCTGCAAACCCTTGACCCAAGCGACCCCGATCCGACCCGCCAGGTAGGGATCCTCAGAGTAGCTTTCGAAATTGCGACCCGCCAGCGGTGTGCGCGCAATATTGACACACGGTCCCAACAAAATGTCACAGCCCATCGCGCGGGTCTCTTTTGCCAAAGCGACACCGACCCGTTCAATCAAGTCAGGGTTCCAACTGGAGGCCATCGAGATCCCAGTAGGAAAGGACGTCGCGGTGCCTTGAACCCTTTCCTCCCCTGTCTGATTGGCCCGCACGCCGTGCGGCCCATCCGTCATGGCCAACGAAGGAATCCCCAAGCGCTGGATGGCGACGGTGTGCCAATTATCCCTACCAGAAAGCAAGGCAACTTTTTCCTTCAATGCAAGTTGACTCAATAGGTCTTGTACCCGTTGATCCACAGTTGTATTTTTGTTCATTTCGTTATCCATTGCGACATCCTCCTTTGAGCAAATTATACCACACCCTGCCCATCCATGCAGATGGTGTACGGAGAGCGCATCGCATTTGGGAGAACGACAAACCACATGCTGATGTCGTCGGATGAAACCACAAAATGCGGTAAAACATAGGGCTATTATCTGGCGCAAAACATTGTCCGCAAGATAGAAAAACCGCGCCGATACGAGGTCGTTCCTCTAGGATTGCGTTCCGTGACTGCTCTCCTGGTGTGTGCATTCCTAGACCTGGCAGACGACCCAAGAACCAAAACCCACTTGATACCCATTGTGCAGCCTTCCAATCGCAAATGCACGGCCTATTCCAACTCATTGGCATCGCCAGGGCTGTGTGAACCTATCGACAATCTTGTTATACATGTTGACTCTTGAAATGCCTGACACCATATTTTTGCGCAAAGGTAGCGCATTTCTATTCAGTTAGTGCAAAAGTAGACGGTTTCTAATCGCCTAAACAGTACCTTTCCAAGCAAATTCGAAGGTCGTCCGAAAATTGCTTTAGACTTAGCAGCTCGACGC
>JAAEPW010001300.1 GCA_024232355.1 Chloroflexota bacterium
AAAGGGGATGGCTAGCGAGTAGAAACGCGTCGCCATTGGAGTGTTGGCGCGTGCCGGGTGAGCAGGTCGGAGACTATTGTTTACTAACGACCTCTCGGCAGCGCAGATTAGACAAGAGAATGAGACCGGGTTCTCAGAAAACACCGGTAGCTACCCGGTAGCACGAGTACCGGAAATCAGCATAATGTACACAGGGTTACATCGTACGTGATATGTACATACATTGCACTGCTCAGTATTGGGACAGAACGCTATCAATATACCACCGAACACCGCATCTCCCCCCACTTAAGTTGGACTAGGGGCACTGAATACCCGCAGTGTTCGGGTTCTTGACGCGTCTGCTCCTGGCATCCATCCCAACCACCAATGTTCTCTGGATGAGAATTCGCAGTCGACCTGTTCACTGGATGGTCGGGTGTCCCGCGCTTGATCCTCGAGACTGGCCCTGCTTCTGGAATGTACGCTGGCTGGTGGTGTGCTGAAACAGGGTCGGACACCAAGAAAGCAAAGAACAGTTGTATTGCCGAGGAGCCCAGTGCGGTACTGGAATGCAACTCCTCAGAGGCCCCAGGTCGAGTCGACAGATAACCCACGTAATGTAAGAGTTTGGGGTCATCGTCTCACCTGCAGGCAAACGGAGTGCTCTGGACTGCATGTTCCGGGTAGGTAGCAAACAGAACGTAATGATGTTCCCGAAACATTTGTGTAACAAAAGACGTTCCATGGGAGACGCCTGTAGACAATACACAGCCAGTTACATTGGGCGTGGCCCCCCTGGCGTCCGTAGATGCATGTTTTGCAAGGATCGTTCAAGGGGAACGAACCCCTGCAGCAGTCCGGGGTCGAAGGGCCAGTAGTAGCCCCTGATGTCCCTGTGTAGCCCTCGGGCCCAGGAAATGGTGGAATGCAGGGAAGAAGTGTGTCCCTGCAGTTGATCCGAGTTGCGCGATTGGACCCCGAAAGCGGCAGACTGTAGCGCAGAACCTGGTGGCCCGGGGTCAAATGGCCAGAAGCAGCATTCCCCGAGGCTGCCCTCGCTTTCCCCCCGGAGTGTCAGGCCCCCGGGGCTCGCTGTCCAGCAGGCAAAGGTAGGCCAATTCGTGTACAGGCGGCCCAACGTTGCC
>JAAEPW010001301.1 GCA_024232355.1 Chloroflexota bacterium
ACCGAGGCGTATCTATCAGAACCGCGTTACAACGCGGGCTCTATGTCGATGGATGGGACAGCGTCCAATCAGGTCTTGTGGTTGCAAACCAACCCCATGGCGGGCTCGCTGCCCCAGCCAAAATTGTGTCATCTCCTCATGCAAAGGCCCTCTTCACATCGAAGGTCACTTGGTCGCGCAGGATGTAGTAGCATGCCCGAGCCAGTTTGTGGGCCACCGCTTTGTAGCCCACCACCGGAAGCGTCTTCGCAGCCTTGCGCTGATAGTAGCGTTTGATGCGCGGGTCGTAACGTACCGCGAAGTTTGCTGCTTCCACAAAGGCCCAAGCCAGGTACTTGTTCCCGTTCTTCCGGTTCCCGGTCCCCTTGTTCTTGCCGTTGCTCCTGCGTGTACTCTTGACACACCGTGCGTACGAGGCAAAGTCACCCACCCGGTCGAAACGGCCAATCTCGCCAGTCTCGAGCATAATAGTCAAGGCCAACACGTTCCCGATGCCGCTCACGCTTAAGAGCCCTTTGTACTCCTCGCGCAAGCGTACCCGGCCCTTGACGGCCCGTTCCACGATCTTAACCTGCTCGTCCAGGCAGCGCATCACCGCTGCGCTGCTCCTTATTGCCAAGGCAAGCTCCTCATTCGGCAGCATCCCGCCCACGTCCTCATCCGTCAGGGCTTTGATCGCGTCGCCGCTCAGTCTTCGGCCCGTGTTTCGAGCGAAGAGGTTCTGGATGCTCAGCACCTGAGACGTGCGTTGGCGAACGAAATGGCCGCGCTTGCGCATCAGGTCGCGGACCGGACGCTCCTCTTTCGGGTAGATATAGCCCACGGGCAATACATTCATCCAAAGCATCTTGGCCAGCCAACAGGAATCAGAGTCATCGTCGCCGTACTTCAACCCTTCATACTGCTGGATGGCGGCCGTGTTCGCCAAGTGTACACGATACCCCGCCTCCTGCAACCCATCCACCAGCCAGTACCAATTGTACGTCGATTCCACCACCAACCCCTCGATCTCCTCGCTATATGGAGCCAATGCCTCTAGTATCCCTGTGAGATCATTGCGTAGCCGTTTCCTGTAAACAACCTCATCATTTCCAGGACTAAGAACTACGACGCAGTTGTTTGAATGCAGGTCAATTCCACCGTATAGTCTACTCATGGCTCCTCCTCAGGTTGTGCCTTTCGGCGTTTTTGGTGAAACCGTAGGCTAA
>JAAEPW010001302.1 GCA_024232355.1 Chloroflexota bacterium
GCCCGCCTCTGCCAGCCAGCAGACGACCGTCCGTTCGTCCCACACGCTCGACGTGGACAAGGACGGCCCGACCAATACCTCGCCGGACGCGCTGATCGAATACACCATCGACTGGTCGGTGGACGGCAACGAGGCGACCGATAACCTCGTCATCGAGGACAACACGCCAGATAATACCACCTTCTTTAGCGCCGAGGGCACAGCCAGCATTGATGACCCCGGCATGGGCAACAGCGGCCTGGTGCGTTGGCACCTGGACGAACAACTACCCGGCGCGTCCGGCACGGTCACACTGACTGTGCGCGCAGACACACCGCTGGGTAACGGAACTATCATCGAAAACGAGGCCGCCATCAGCGACGACAACGACGGTGCGACTGACAGCGATACTGTTCTCACCACCGTCGGCTCGTCCCACGGCTTTGTACTCGACAAGGACGACCACGTGCAGACCACCATCGCGCCCGACCAGGTGATCAACTATACCATCCACTGGCGGGTGACGGGGAACGAACCGGCCCAGAACGTGGCGATCACCGACTCGATCCCGCTCGACGCCAGCTTTGAAAGCTGCGGCGCATGCGTGCTCCAGGGCGATTACGTGCGCTGGAACCTGGGCGTCCACAACCCCGGCGACGAGGGCGACGTTTTCCTCCAGGTGCGCGTGGATACGCCGCTGCCCGACGGAACCGTCATCACCAACACCGCCTACATCTTTGACGAAAACGACGGCCTGGCGGAAGAGGACACGACCCACACCACCGTCAGCAGTGACCACGACCTGGTACTCGACAAACAAGCGCCCAGCGCGGTGGCCGCCGGAGACGAGATCGGCTATACCATCGGCTGGAGCATCACCGGAGACGAGCCTGCGTTTGGCGTCGTCCTCACCGACACGGTGCCGGTGAACACCACCCTGGTCAGCATCGCCGACGGTGGCGTCGAGACGCCGCCCGGATCTGGCCTGATCGTCTGGAACCTGGGTGACCAGGAACCTGGCGACACGGGCGCGGTCCACTTTACCGTCCAGACCATCAGTCCGCTGCCCGACGGCACCGACATTGTCAACACCGCTTATGCCTCTGACGACGACGGCAAGACGGGCGAGGACAGCGCCGTCACCGAGGTCACCAGTGGTCACGGCTTTGACATCACCAAGAGCGACAGCGTCGATCCGGTGGACGCGGGCGACCCGCTCGAATACACCATCGAGTGGTCGGTGACCGGCAACGAGCCAGCCGAGGACGTGATTGTGCAGGATACCCTGCCGGACGACGTGACATTCGTCAGCGCGTCCCCCGGCGGCGCGGAAACGCCGCCTGGCTCTGGCATCGTCGTCTGGAACCTGGCCGGTCCATACGCCCCCGGCGAGGGAGAGACACTGACCATCACCGTGGACGTCGACAGCCCGTTGGCGAATAACACCCAACTGCTGAACGCCGTCACCATCGAGGACGCGAACGGCGGTATGCCCGGCTCTGACACCGAGACGACGTTGGTACACAGTGACCACGCGCTCCAGGTGAGCAAGATCAGCTTGCCCAACCCGGTGAGCGCGGGCGGCCAGATCACGTACACCATCAACTATACCGTCACCGGCAACGAACCTGCACCGGGTGTGCGGGTCGAGGACGTGGTGCCAGAACATACCACCTTTGCCTGGGCCACGCCCGGCTACTCGTTGATCGGCACTCTGGTGCGTTGGGACCTGGGCGACCTGGACCCTGGCGACGATGGCACGCTGATCCTGGTTGTCACCGTGGACAGCCCCCTGCCGAGTGATACCACCATCTACAACTCGGTCTTTATCGAGGATGAGGATGACGAGTCGGACAGCGATACCGAGGAGACGAGCACCTCTGGTGGTCACACGCTCAGCCTGAGCAAGACCGGTATGCCCAATCCGATCAACCCGGACCAGATCATCAACTATACGATCCACTGGGAGGTGTCAGGCAACGAACCCGCGCAGAACGTGGTCATCCTAGACCCGATCCCGGCCAACACGCAGTACGCCAGCGGTGGTGTGCTGATGCCGGGCAACTATGTGCAGTGGAACCTGGGCAGCCACAATCCCGGCGACAGCGGCGACGTAACCCTGCAAGTGCGGGTAGACACGCCACTGCCGAACGGCACGATCATCACCAACATCGCCGACATCTCTGACGGCAACGGCGGCGCGCCGGACACGGCGACGACCACAACCACCGTCGAGAGTGACCACAGCCTGGGCGTGAGCAAGAGCGCGCCTAGCGCGGTGGAAGCCGGTGGACAGATCGTTTACACCATTGACTATGCGGTCTATGGCAACGAACCGGCGGTTGGCGTGATCATCACCGACCGCGTCCCGGCAAACACCAGCTACACGCCCGGCACCTGCCAGCCCTCGGGCACCTGCTCCGAGGCAGACGGTGTCGTCACCTGGGACCTGGGCAACCTAATCCCCAGCAGCGGCGAGACGGTCCAATACACCGCAGACGTGATGTCACCGCTGCCCGATGGAACCGTTATCACCAACACCGCCTATATCTCTGACGGCGATGGAAAAGAGGACCAGAGCACGGCCTACACCATCGTCACCAGCGGCCACGGTTACTCTATCGCAAAGTCTGACGATGGCTACGACCCGGTACAGGCCGGTGGGCAGATCGTTTACGTCATCGATTGGGCGCTCAGCGGCAGTGAGAACGCCGAGGGTGTGACCATCGAGGATACACTGCCCGGCGACGTCAGCTTTGTCAGTGCCACCGACGGCGGCACACACAGCGGAGAACTCACCGGCGGAACCGTCACCTGGAACCTGGGCGACCAGACAGCGGGCGCTTCTGGCACTGTCAACGTGACGGTGGATGTGGACGAGCCGCTAGATAACAATACACTGCTGGAAAACTTGGTACAAGTCAGTGATGATAACGGCGGCTTACCCTCGTCCGACACCGAGCAAACGACGGTTAACAGTGCGCACACGTTGGATGTGGAGAAATCAGCCAACGCGGCCACCGTCCAGGCAGGCGGACAGATCATGTACACCATTGCCTGGGCCGTGGACGGCAACGAGACAGCACAGAACGTGGTCATCGTGGACAACACGCCCGGCCACACTACCTTTGTCACTGCCGACTCTAGTCCAGCGGCGACCATCCAGACGCCCGGCCTGGGCAACAGCGGCCCGGTGCGCTGGCTCCTGGGCAACCAACTCCCCGGCGCGACGGGTGTCGTCACCCTGGTGGTGGACGTCGCCGACCCGCTGGACAATGGGACGGTGATACCGAACACAGCCACCATCGGCGACGACAACGGCGGCAATCCCGATGATTCTGACGCTGACGTCACCGTCGAAAGCGCCCACCAACTGGACGTGAACAAGTCCGGCGAGGGCAGCGTGGTCGCCGGTCAGATCGTCCATTACACCATCGGCTGGAATGTATCCGGCAATGAGGCGGCCTACTCGGTGGTCATCACCGACCAGGTGCCTGCCAACACGACCTTTGTCAATTGCAGTGGCGGCGATAGCTGCAACCATGCCCTGGGAACCGGCATCGTGACCTGGCAACTGGGCAACCGTGATCCCGGAGCCAGCGGCAACGTCAACCTCCAGGTACAGACGGTCAGTCCGCTGCCCAACGGCACCCAGATCGAGAACACAGCCTATATCTTTGACAGTAACGCGGGCGGCAGCGACGAATCTAGCTGGATTACACTGGTCGGCAGCGGCCACACGTTCAACCTGAACAAGGTCGGCGCGCCCGACCCGGTCGAGGCCGGAGGTCTGCTCAACTATAGCATCGAATACGAGGTGGTGGGCAACGAGACGGCCTATGGTGTGGTCATCACCGACCGCGTGCCGGTGAGCACGACCCTGGACTGGATCGGAGATGGCGGCACCCAGGTGGGCGGCGTCATTTCCTGGACCCTGGGTGATCTCGACCCCGGCAACACCGGCAGCGTTCACTTCCGCGTGCGCGTGGATACGCCGCTGCCCAACGGGGTGTACGTCTACAACGACGCCGTCATCTATGATACGAACGGCGGCTATGCCGAGACGAGCGACGAGACCCTCGTCCACTCGGACCATACGCTGCAAGTGAGCAAGAGCGACGATCCCGATCCGGTGCAGGCCGACAGCTTGCTGACCTATACCATCCACTACCGGGTGATGGGCAACGAGCCTGCGCCCAACGTGGTCATCCAAGACGATGTGCCCGCTGACACCACCTTTGTGTCTGCCTCAGGCGGAACCTTTGATGGCAGCACCGTCCGGTGGGAGCTAGGTAACTTGGTTCCCGGCGACGAGGGCGACGTGATTATGGTCGTCCGCACCGACGCGTTGCTGCCCGATGGCACGTTTATCTTTAACCAGGCGTACATCTCGGATGACGATGGAGCGTTTGCCGCCAGTTTGCAGGAACGCACCACGCTCCAGAGCACGCACGACTTGCACCTGGAAAAGTACGACACCGGCTACGACCCGGTACAGGCTGGCGCAGAGTTGGTCTATACGATCCACTATGCTGTCACTGGCCAAGAGCTTGCCGAAGGTGTGACGATCCAGGACGACATTCCGGCCAACACCGGCTACGTCTCCTGCGATGGCGGCACCCTGTGCTCGATGGCGGGCAATCGCGTCACCTGGTTCATCGGCGACGTGCTGCCCGGCGAGAGCGGCGCGGTGACGCTGACCTTGCAGACGAACAGTCCGCTGGACGACGGCACTGTGATCTACAACGAAGCCACTATCAACGACGACAATGGCGGCGTGCCCACCAGCGCCGACGAGGAGACCCTTATCTCCAGTGGACACGATCTGGCTATCACCAAGGTCGATCTGGAAGATCCTGTCCCGGCGGGCCACTTGCTCACCTACCATATCAATTACGAGGTGCTGGGCAACCAGACGGCTCACGGCGTGGTCATCACCGACCAACTGCCGAGTGGTGTCGTCTTCCAAAGCGCTTCGGGGACTTATACCGGGCCTGATGCCAACGGTGTGATGACCTGGACCTTGGGCAACCTGGCTCCAGGCGCTTATGGGCCAATCGTAGTAACAGTGCGGCCAGACAGCGCCTTGCCCGACGGCACGGTGCTGGTCAACACGGCTGCCATCTTTGACGATGATGGCTATCGGGCCGAGGTGTCCGAGACCACCACCGTGGTCCAGGCAGTGCTCGACGCCTCTACCAAGATGGTGGACAAAGCGAACGCAGCACCCGACGAACAACTACAATACACCATTCGCTTGGTCAACGAGGGCGGAAAGGATGCCCAAGCAGTCAATGTACAGGACGTGTTGCCCGGTGACGTCACCTACCTCAGCGGCCCGCTGGTGGATCCCCCGGATGCAGGAGACGGCTACTATGACTATACTCACCGTACCATTGTCTGGAACGGCGATCTGAACGCCGGTGCGGTGGTCAGCTTGACCTATTCTGTGTGGGTCAACAATCCGCTGGACGATGGTACGATCATCGAGAACACGGCTGAACTCAACTACCAGGGCACACGGACGTTGGGGCCGATCTCTACCACAATACACTCAGCACCCGACCTGACAAATTCGACCAAGACAGTGGATCGGGCATTTGCTACGGCTGGCGAGGAGGTCGAGTACACCATCACGCTGGTCAACGATGGCAATATGAACGGCGATGCTGTCTGGATGACGGACACGCTGCCTGCCAACGTCACTTATGAAGACGATCTATGGTGGAGCCACGGCATGGCTGCTTATGCCAGCGGCGTGGTCACGTGGACAGGACAAGTGAACGTGGGTGAACCGGCGACCATCCGCTACAAGGTCCGGTTGGCCGATACGCTCGTCGGCGGCGACGTGATCACCAACGTAGCCACGGTGAACGACGGTTTCGCGGGGCACGCGCCCTTTGAGATCGGCCCGGCGGTGACGGAAATCGGCTCTGCCTTCTCGGTGTCCATTGACGACGGACGTGAGACAGTCGTGCCGGGCGAGTTCCTGACCTATACGATCACCTTCCGCGGCGAAGACCCGGTGGACGATGGTGCAGCCACTGCCCTGATTCCCGAGCACACTCAGTTCTACGCGGCGACGGGTAACCATAGCGCCAATGGTCAATATGTGAACTGGAACCTCGATCCTCTGGGATCTAACTTTGAGGAGTCAGTGCTGCTAGTGGTACTGGTTGATCCGGTTTTGCCAAACCTGACATTGATCGAAAATCACGCCACCTTCACTGGTGAGGGAGAAAGCGTCGAGGACGACGATACAACGACGGTGACTTCGGCTCCTGATATGAGCACCTCGGTCAAGCAAGTTGACAAGAAAACGGCCTTTGGCGCGCAGACTATAGTCTATACCATCATCCTGAGCAACACCGGGACGATGCACGCCAGCACGGTGATTATGACGGACACCATTCCAGAGTACACCAGTTACGTGCTGGGCAGCGTCTCTGGCGGCAGTTACGATCCGGCAGCACAAGCCATCACGTGGGAAGGGCCGCTAAACGTGGGCGACTCGGTTGGGATTCAGTTCAGCGTACTCATCGCCGAACCGGACCTGATACCACCCTATGCGGTTGTCCGCAACGTGGCATTGGTAGATGATGGTTACGATGGTCACAAAGTACTCACGCTCCAGGCAGACGACACTGTAATCGAGGGCGGAAACGCGCCTGATCGATACAAGATTCACATGCCGATCATCTTTAGAGCATACGAGTACATTCTTGTGCCTGACATAGAGTTGGTCATTATGAACTGTGGGGACACTGATGCATTCGGAACCTTCTTGATTGACTTGTACATTGATCCTGATGAAAGCTCTTCGTACTGGCCTATCAGCTATGGAGAAGGATATCAATGGTTTGGGCAGGAGGGGGCTAGCTTTGATGTTGGCGCGCTTGCTGCTGGTCAAAGTCTAACACTTTATCTGGATGACGCTAAGGAAGGTTTGTCCAATTCTCTGCCTGTGTCACCCACATTGTACGCTCAAGTGGACTGGTGGAAAGATGCAGTCAGCTCAGGTGTGGTAGATGAAGGCACAGACGGAGAGGAGAACAACGTCGCTGACAGCAACGGCAGTGTGTGCAACGCCACACCTGGTAAGCCTGATTTGATCGTGGTGAGTATCAGAAGAGTGTCACGATTGGTAATTGTTTCCAATAAGGATGCGGGTCAACAGATGGACGGAACTCAGTTTGAGGGAATACTACCTGCTCCACCGCGACCTCAACCGCCACAACCGTAAGGCGGTTTGAAAATGACACCGTGACTTGACGTCATTGATCAAGAGTGTAGAAGCTAGTTGCCTTTGGTAGCTAGCTTCTACTATCGCTCTTGACAGGGTGGACATCATTGGTATGTTGGTGTATTATTGCCAAGTTATGATCATTCGTACTGGCATCTAGTGCAGTTGGGCGCAAATATCCCCACCGTGAACACGTTCACGTGTAATACAAACTTTAACGCCCAACTGCTAAAGTGTTTCGCCGCAGATCAGCATCATAATAGGCGCTTTGCGTTGATAGTCGGCAATTTTGAACTGTAGGCTTATTTACGCCGCGAAACACTAGGTCGTGGTGCAAAACTGTTTCCTATCGCTCGCAGCCCTCGTCTTGGAGGCGGGTCAAGTATAAGAATCATATCCAAGAGCGGCTGTTTCTTGCACAAACTGCCCCCAGGACGGGGCCATTGATCGTTTGCGCTAGAAACTAACTAGTCGGGCAAATTGTGGCTCTGACAAGCCTATCAGGAGAATCGATAAATGAGAATATCTATACATTCAGCTTGGTCAATCTTGGTGTTTTTTGTTCTGGTTACGGGGTTGCTTTTGATGCCGTTAGTGACGGCGATAGCGCAAGAACCGCCGGCAACTCCAGTGCCACCACCGGCAACTCCGGCGCCACCGCCGGCAACTCCGGTGCCACCAACACCAGCAGCACCAACAGCAGTTCCGCCAACAGTAGTCCCGTCAGAACCAACTGCTACACCGAAACCACCATCCGAGTCACAATCTCCTGCGGCTACAACTACACCTCTAGTCGTGTTGCCAGAGACCGGCGGGATTGGCGGTAGGTTTGTCCTGTTGTTGGCAGGATTGGCCTTTACTGCTGCTGGGATTGTCGCCAGTGTGGAACGACGTCGGCAAAAGTGCTAAATGAAGAAATTGTAATTCGATTCATCGATTGTGGTCAGCGTCTGGTCGGTGGCTGCGCTGCCCAAAACCCGACTTTTCTGCCCCATGTTTAACCGTCGAACCGGCATTGTCCCCAACCGTTGAACCTACAAATGCGCTCAGTATGGATACAATTGATGCTTGAGGTGGATTTGCAATCTGCTGCAAGCGTCAGAAAATCAGTCGCTGGTGGCTATTGGTTGACCATTACCAGGGGCAAGAATACGTACTGTGTGGTCGGCTGAATGTGGATGAAATCGCTGGCGGGCGAGGTCTCAATGTTTCCTTCACCATCTACCGAGTAAGCCTGTATCTGGTGGTTGCCAGGGCTCAAGGTGCTCAGGTCTATAGTGAGGTCAAAGTCCTCTTGGGGCTCGTCAAAAGTTCCATCATTAGCGATGAGAGATTGCCAAGGACCATTATCGATGCGGTAAAACATATCCGCAATGTGACTGACTGCCGATGAACCGTGACCATTGTACACGACGGTCGTCAACTCGTCACCCTCAACCTGCTGCGCCATCCGTGTCATTGTCGTGTCGAGGATGTTGTCTACCGGGTCTATTACCGAGATGGTATCAATCGTCTGGATCAATTCGTTGCCGGCCGAGTCGAGGACGCGCAGGTCAATGTCCAGATCACCGGTGGGCAAGGGTTGGGTGGTAACAATAAAACTCTCGGCGTAAGTATCGAATTTGCCGTCTGTGGGTTGGGCATCCATCCACTCACCGCCCGCTATTCGGTATTGTATTTGTTCTACTGTGTTGATGGTGACACTGCGGCGCAGGGGTGAGGGATAGGGATCGTCCTGCACGCTGCCGGTAAAGGTCAACACGTTGGATTGAGCTACACTGGTCACGATCTTGCTGCTGACAACGCTCAACGTGGTGTCCATCGGGTCGAGAATGCTGTCACCGTCGGAATCGCGCCAGCCGATCTGTCCGCGGGCATATTCGTCAATTCGTCCGTTGGTGTAGGGTGAGATCTGACCACGCATGATGCTAGGTTCGTTCGAGATGCAACTCCCGTACTGACTGTTTTGATTCTCCACACCCAGATAGCCTGATTGAAAGGTGCATGGTTGATGAGCTGCGGTGTATTGGTCTAGAGCGTGAAAGATGTGACCAGTTTCGTGGGCGGCGACGGCGTCAATGTTTTCAGGGCCATAGTGATAGTTGTTATAGGTCATCACAAAGAAGGGGCCTCCCAGGTAAGCGTAGGCAAAGCGTCCGTTGGCAAAGCGTCCGTCGCTGTCGGCGGAACTGTCTACCACAAAGATGGTAAAGGCCCAATCGGTGTCATAGGTGTCGCGCAGGTCGTTATTATAGTTGCGCACCTGGTCGAAATATGACGAATTGGTATAGCCTCTGGTCGCCATTATCTCAGAGATCCAATAGGATTGGTCACCATATTGGCGGCTAATCGGTTCGTAGCTGGTGGAGGTGGGGGCAGAAGTTCCATCGTCGTAGATAAAGGTGATGTGAGCGTTCGGTTCGAGGGTAGCCCACCAATTGAGGGCAGCGGTGATCTCGCTCAACACTTGCGCTCGTTCGTCTGCTGTCCAGTCTTCAGTGGATGCATCTATACTGCCATTGCTCTCAGGTAGGACAATTCCCACAGCCACGCGACCGATCAGGTACTCGCTGGTCTCGGCATAGCCGGGAATTGGATAATGGGTGGGGGCGAGGGGCTGCATCCCTTCAGGAGGTGGGGCATCCATCGCGCTGCCAGCCAGGTCGGTTCCGATGGTGTCCAGGTCCTGGGTTGTGTTAGAGTGAGTCAAAAGCCCGTTCCACACCTGGGCGGCGCGACGCGCTTTGGTGCTCAGTGCCGTCAAGGCCAATTCATCTACTATCTGGCGATAAACGGTCAGTTTGCTGCTGGAGAAGGACACTCCAACAGGTACATCGGCAATGAGGGCAATCGATGGGAAGATATGAGTCACATGCCCACCAGCCTGCTCAATGACCTCAACGGTTGCGTTGATGTCAGTACCTGGTGCAAGCAGTATCAGTGCTTGGTTTGATGGGGAGGCAGCCAGAGCCTGGTCAACCTGAACTAGGGAACTAGCGAATGATAATGTTACAAGACCTATACTAAAGATTGTCCGTAAATTTGAGTTTTTTTCGCCCATCTCACTCTCCCCATAACCCTGGCTTTCACTTGTTATTCTAGTGGTGGGCCATTTCACACACCGTTTCGCCAATCGTGTCAAAAACCGTGTCAAAAAGATTGGGAATTCGAACTTGAGATTTAGTTCAAGTGTAGGGAAGGAAACTGCGGTTCTTTGAGATTTCGTGTGGTGCTCGGCTCGGATTCGAGGAACAAAACGATGTTTCTTGGGCTGTGAAACGAGTGACAGATTTGGACATCCAAGTTGTGACTCGGAGGACACCGACTAAACTATTAGACTTGTCAGGGATGCTGGTAGAGAGTCAATGTCAAAGTTAAGGCTTGCAAAGACCTGCCAGGTTTCCACTAGAGCTTTTGTGAGCCAGATTTGACCCGATTAGCAATGTATCTTGGGTGTAACTCTGAAACTGTGAGGTTTGCTATACCTCCACATATTGAGCCTAATTGCAGTCTAATCCCTAGCTGACTTATTATCACATCAGAGTGGGAGTAAAATGGGACCAAGTCAAAAAGGAGGAAAAAGATGAGCAAACGGCCAAGGCACCGACCAGAGCGTAGTTTTCCGAACGCAAGGCGAATGATCGTGGAGTGTGAACTAGAGAAATGCATACACTACGGGAAGCCGTTGGAGTCGAGCAAGACCTGGCATATGAGAAAAACAGTACAAACAATGGCAGGATCACTGTTTGTGGCGGGGAGGAGCAAGAAATGTGCGAATGGAGAGTGTGGTCATGGAGGCGAACATTATCATGCCAGCAAGGTGCTGTTAATCAGTCTGCCATACTGCACATATGGATTAGATGTGTTGGCGTTCATAGGATGGCAGCATGATCAACGATCAGAACAGCGATGGCTACGATGGGAATGGCGATCCCGTAGCCGGCTAATACTCCTTCCCAGAATGATGTCAATAATGACATCCTGATATTATGATTTCGCCGGACCAGGTTGACCACGTCGCTGTGGGCGGCGGTGTGCTCAAACCAGTCCGCGTGGACGGTACAGAGGGTGGCGCTGGTTGTCACTGGGCCGAATCAACTCCTGATTTGGAAACGACGAGTGTGGCCGTATAATTTGGCTGCTCTTCCTGAGTGTTGCCACCTTTGTCAGTTTTTCCCGGATATGGGTCCAGGGTGACGAGCTCAAACAGGTATGAATCAAACACGCCTTCCACACTGTTGCTGGTGGGGTCTACCAGTCCAGCCTCCAGCGTCAGCTCTTGGATACCAAAACCAAGGACATCACCGCTGCTGGAAACTCTGATCAGAATCCTCGCTCGCCCTGCCCAGACACAAACAACGTCGGTTGGGCATCGCGAGTCTTCGACAACCTCTACGAATTCCACAATGGGACCTTGTGGCTCGATCAATGCCGTTTGACCGACCTCGAGTTGGAACGAATTATTTAGTTCGGTCAATGTCTGATCAAGGGCCGGTTCTGAACCCTGCGTGATGAATGTCTCGGTAACGTCGTTCACTAGGACGGTGTACGTTGTGCCAGGCTCCAAATCGCTGCCTAGGGGAATGTTGTTTTCGACCGTCTCGTACACCTCTATGCATCCAATGTCTGCACGCTCTTGGTTGATGACCGCCACTCGGATAGTGTCGCCCTCACGGGTCACCGTATACCTGTCAAATTTCACGCAGGCGTTGGGCAGTCCCGACTCGACCAGTAAAAAGTACTGGGGCGGGAAAGATTCCGCTATCAGAATCTCAACTCTGTCAATGGAGGCTAGCACATCGACTGCCTGGGGAGTGATGGTATCCGCTGGCGCTGGGGACTGATTCCTGGCGCAGGCAGTTATCGCCAAGATCAAAAGCACATAGAATAGAGTGATGATCGTAAATCGCTGGTTTTTGGTAGACACTGATCCTCCCTGTTATTGTACGCTACTCGTTAACGGTCAATACAATTTTGCCTTTCACTGCTGCCTGCTCGATGAGGTTATGCGCACGCGCGGCTTCGGCCAGCGGCATCCGCTCCGCGATGACTGGCTTGATCTTGCCCTGTGCCAACAGGTTGAATAACTCGGTCAGATCCTCGTTGAACCAGTCTGCCTGCTTTTTGCGTAATTGGGTGATCGAGTAGAACGCTGCTGAGCGGCCATTGGGCAGGATATTCCACAGCAGAGAAACCCGCATAAAACCAAGCATCACGCTGAATGTGCTCGCCTTGCCCATAGCGACATTGTAAAAGCCATACGCGACCAGTGTCCCGCCTGGCTTGAGCACGCTAAACGAGCGCTTGAAATTGTCCCCGCCAATGGCGTCAAAGGCTGCGTCGACACGGTCATCCGCCAGCTGCTGGACAAAATCCTCACTCCCGTAATCAATGTGAGTTGCGCCCAAGCTGGTGACAAGTTCTTGCTTGGATTTGGACGCCGTCCCATATACCTCGAGGTCGAGCAACTTGCCCAGTTGGAGCAACGCCGTGCCGACGGCCCCGCCTGCGCCATGCACCAGGATGCGCTGTCCACGCTGTATTTGAGCCGAACGATGCAGCATTTGATAAGCAGTGATATACGACAAGATCAGGCTGACTGCCTCCGCCGAGTCCAGCCCGTCGGGCACGGGCGTCAGGCGACTCTCCGGCAGGCAGATGTATTCAGAATAAGCCCCGATGACCGTGAGGTCTGCCACTCGCTGCCCAACCTTGAGCTGGTCTACACCTGCACCCAACTTGTCTACCACGCCGACTAGGTCATAGCCCGGTGAAGAGGGTGGCTTGTCCTTCACTTCGGCATACGAGCCTTTGCGGATCATTGTATCCGTAAAGCAGGCGCTGGTGGTCAGCACCTTTACCCGCACCTCGCCCTGCCCCGGCTCCGGGAGTACCGCTTCCTCGATAACTTTGAGAACCTCAGGTCCGCCAAATTCTGTGATAATTACGCGCTTGTAACTCGTTTCTTGCTCCTTTCATAGCCGCCTATTGGGACGGCGTGATTTTGATGACGAATGTCAGTGCATCCTCAGTGATCGTGACGGAAGTGAACTCGACCTCGCCGGTGTCTGATGCAGATTTGGCGAACTCTTTGGTCAGTGTGTCATTGATGCGGGTGATACGCTTGTCGTTGAGGTCGATCCCAGAAATATTCACGGCAGTGATTTCGGCCTCAAGCATGCCGTCCTGAGCAGTGAGAGCCAGGTCGCAACTGCCAGGCACAATTGTACCATCCTCACGCTCATATGTGCCGTTTATGCGGATAAAGCCGTCTTGCATATCCACACTGCTGACCTCGACCAGTAGATCGTCTGGGCCACTGGTGACCGTCGAGTTTTGAATAATGAGATTGACATCCTCCTCGCTCAACGTGATAGGGATAGTCGCACTCCCACCACAAGCGAGCGCTAGCACAGCTAGGGTCAGCGGCACGAGCAAGAAAACCAACTTTGCGCGAGATAACGTTTGTTTGTTCATGATCTTTCTCCTTTTTTTGTCAAGATTGACGATTGGCAAATCCAATTTGACTTGGTCAATGTCTACAAGTATGAGAACACTTGGGTCAGATTTTGGTTATGAAAGAGTAGGTGGCAAACACCCAAGATGCTGATCAATATGCGACAGACAGTGAGGACCCGAGATGTACCTAAAGCCGCTAAACTTGCTGATTTTCCTGGTCCTGTACTTTCTCTGGATCTGGTGAATGCGATGATCAGATCAATTGCGGCATTGCGAAAGACAATTTGGAAGGTTTTTGGAAGGTTAATGACCCGTTTTGTAAGGCGATTGGAAGGTCGAGGATGTATAATGTTGGTAGGCAGAAGGGCGAGTATCATTGAACAATAGATAACTTGTGGCAACAGCAATAGCCCAGAGGGAGATTGACAGATCCGCAATTTGTTTTTGATCAGGAGGTCATATGCTTTCAAAAGAAGAAAGGATTATCGTGTTAAAGAGCGTCGAAACTTTTTCCGAGACACCAGACAATGTTTTGGCCGGGGTTGCGCCTCTCTTGAAAGAAGAAAGAATTCCTGCCGGAAAAACCATCTTTGAAAAAGGGGAAATGGGAGATGCGCTGTACATTGTTGCAAGCGGCAAGATTCGGATACACGACGAGGGCCACACCCTGAATTATTTTGAAAAGGGAGATTCGTTCGGTGAGATGGCCCTCATCGATCCCTATCCACGCATGGCGTCGGCAGTAGTGGAAGAGAACGCTCTGTTATTTTGCATGGATCAGGACCTTTTCAACAAATTGCTGATCCACCAGGGTGAGATTGCCATTAGCATAGCGCGCCACGTCATCAGGCTCTTGCGAGCGCGTGTGCAGGACCTAACCAAGGAGCGCAGCAAGATGGAGGATATGGAACGCACCTTGATTGCGCAGCGTATGTCGTCTCTTATGTAACTCGTTTCTCACACGATGGAGGATATCTAATGAAGAACAAGATTTTTCGCAACCTAACAACTATTCTGGTTTCACGTCGTCACCTGCTGTGTGGCCTTGGTTTTTTCATCATCCTTTTTTGGTGGTCCACACCTGCCTATGCTGATGAGATCATTTTTGATGAATTCCCCGACTGGCTTCCGGTTGATGAGAACGATCCATATAGCATTGCTTGGGGAGATGTGGACGGCGATGGCGACCTCGACTTGGCAGTGGGAAATAATGGAGTGAACCGAGTATACGAAAATCAGCAAGGCATGCTGGAAATATCTGCCAGTTGGACTGCTGCCGATAATGATCAGACGGAAAGTGTCGCCTGGGGGGACGTAGATGGCGACGGTGACCTCGATTTGGCCGTGGGGAACAGGGACCAACCGAATAGGGTGTATGAGAATGTTGGTGGTGTCTTGGATACCACTGCCACCTGGACATCAGCCGTCAGTAATACCACGCTGAGTGTGGCTTGGGGTGACGTGAATGGCGATGGCTACCTTGATCTGGCCGTGGGAAACGATGGCGAGAACAAGGTGTATGTAAATCTGACCGGAACGCTAGAAACCACCGCCAATTGGACCTCGGTCGAGACTGATACCACGACCAGCGTGGCCTGGGGTGACGTGAACAATGATGGCGATCTCGATCTGGTTGTGGGGAACCTGGATCAACCGAATGTGATGTATGAGAATTTAGAAGGGAACCTGGAAAACTCGGCCAGTTGGCATTCCCTCGAAACTGATCCAACTGAGAGTGTGGCACTGGGGGATATGGACGAGGATGGTGATCTTGACTTGGTCGTGGGCAATGGAGGGGGTACGAGTGGTGCGTCCAATCGCGTGTATTATAACGAAGGTGGGAAACTGAACCTTGGGGCTAGTTGGAGTTCAGTGGACGGTGATTCAACGCAGAGCGTGGCCTGGGGGGATATGGACGGTGATGGCGATCTCGATTTGGCTGTGGGCAATATTGGCGCGTTGAACAAAACATATGAGAACATGGATGGCACCTTGTCTCAAATGCCCTATTGGTCTTCGGGTGAAATGGGCACCTCACACAGCGTGGCCTGGGGAGATATGGATGGCGACGGCAACCTCGACTTGACCACTGCGAATTCCAGCGAACCGGTCAAAGTGTACCTAAACAGCGATACGGTTTTGGAAACTATGGCTACCTGGACGTCACCGGTCAGCGATACTACCAGGAGCGTCGCTTGGGGAGACATGGATGGTGATGGCGATCTCGACCTGGCCGTGGGCAACGACGGTCAAAGCAATAGGGTGTACGGCAATGACAACGGGACGCTAGAGACCATCGCCATTTGGACATCGGTGGTCAGTGATGCCACCACCAGCGTAGCCTGGGGAGACGTGGATGGCGACGGCGATCTTGACTTGGCCGTGGGCAACGATGGTCAAGCCAACAATGTGTACGAGTATGTCAATGGCGTTTTAAACTCCACCGCCGCTTGGACCTCTGCCGCCAGTGATGCCACGCAAAGCATTGCCTGGGGGGACGTGGATGGCGACGGCGACCTCGACCTGGCCGTGGGCAATGATGGTCAGACCAACAAGGTGTATGAGAACATCGATGGGGCGTTGGAAACCACCGCCACGTGGACCTCTAGCGATAGCGATGCCACGCAAAGCATCGTCTGGGGGGACGTAGATAACGACGGCGATCTCGACCTGGCCGTGGGCAACGATGGTCAAGCCAATAAATTGTACGAGAACGTCAACGGGGTCTTGGGCAGCACCGCTGTTTGGAGTTGTACCGTGGTGGCCCCAACGTCTGCCCTGGCCTGGGGAGATATGGATGGTGATGGCGACCTTGACTTGGCTGTGGCGAACGTTCTTTTTCCCAACCAGGTCTATGAGAATGTGGACGGCGTCTTGGCGACTGACGCCGATTGGATGTCTACTGAGAGTTCTTGGACCTCTGCCATTGCATGGGGTGATATGGATGGCGATGGCGACCTGGATTTGCTGGCGGGCAATGATATGGGCAGCGTGGTATATGAGAATGACCAGGGCGCGTTGCCTGCAATGGGAACACCGATCGCCCTAGGTCATGATGGGCAAGACATCGCCTGGGGCGATGTAGATAGCGACGGCGATCTCGATTTGGCGATGGGAAATGCGAGTCAAAACAAACTCTATTTGAACACCCGCAACATTCGGGTCAGCCAGACTTCGGTCCCCCGGTTGAGTCTGTCCCATCTGCCCTACCAAGCTGACTTTTACGCCATGGCCGATGTCGTGGCCGACCCGGTCGTTCCCATTACGTACACCCTCGAGTATCCTGACGGATATCCTCCGGCCTCTAGCGAGGCTTTTTACTCCCTGAATGGGGGTGGGCAATGGCTTTCGGCGGTGACTGCCACGGATACCGTCGTCGTCGAAACTGAGATTGTTACTACCACTATGCTGGTCAATAGGTATCCTCACACGGATGAAATATCGCCATCTTTGGTTATTCCTGAACTCGGCACGATCACCTCGACCCTGGTCCTGACGCCCAGCGACGTCATTGTCGATTTGAGCGTGCGGCTGTGGTTCACCCATACCGACATCGGGGATTTGGTAATCGATTTGATCAGTCCACTGGGAACAAAAGTTTCATTGATGAATCAGCGAGGTGGGCCACAGAATCACTCTGGGGAAATCGTCTTTGATGATAAAGCTGGAGCATCTATTTCTACCAGTTCCCCTCCTTTTACGGGCACATACCGCTCTGAAGACCCACTGATGATTTTAGACGGACAGCCTCTGACCGGAACGTGGAAACTCGTCATTAGGGACGTCTTTGCTCCCCCTCCATTTCCTCCCCCGCCTCCTCCATCGACAGGCACATTGATCAATTGGGGGCTGGAGACTGTGGTTGGGCAAAGGGGTGTGCAAACCTCGACCAAAACCACCAATGTCTACCAATGGGACGTGTTGGAGAGTGGTGTCCTGGGGCAAAGTGACAACGTTGTCTTTCGAATGCGGGCGTTGCCGGCCATTTCGACTACTGCCAACGCCGTCCCTGGCCCTTACCTGTACGGCTCGTATGGTGCTAATGGCTATCCCTTCCGCTTGCGGGGCAGTCAGGTGCGGGTGATGTCTGGCACTAGTCCAATTTCCAATGCACTGGTTTATCATCTGCCCGTGGGCTACTCTACGGGGGGCGATCTCATCACCGATGATACGGGAACGCCCTTCCGCACCAACGTCGATGGCTACCTACAAGGCCGTGGTGAGATCGGCGTAGGCGATCAATTGGTGGCCTTGCTTCCCATCACTTGGACCGAAAGCTACACGCTGTACTATACCAACGGCACTCCCACGTCTACCGGCATAGACGTCTACGAGGTTTCTGCACAGGGTGTGCAGACTATTACCGTCTCTGCCGACAACCCCATCATCCTGTTCGACCTGGATGTCTCTTTGGAGTGGGACGCTCACAACGACGAAGCGTACTTGGAGCAACTTGAATTCAATTTACGGCGCGCTTCCGAGTATTTGTACGACTTTACGAACGGCCAGGTAGCTGTGGGAAATATCAATGTCTTTCAGAATGCCGACGAGTGGGTCTACAGCCACATCGTCGTTCAGGCCAACAATCGTCTGCGCCCCTTTGCCGCCCAAGGTGGTATCGTCGTTACCGATACGGTCGATCCGCACCACAACACCGTCACCGACACTATCCTTTACAGTCCTGGTCAACTCACGATGGGCTCTAACTGGAACCGGTACGGCAACCCTGGCCAATCGTTGGGCGATGATTGGTCCATCATCTTGGCCCATGAATTGGGCCATTACTTGCTCTTTCACGATGACGTCTACTTGGGGATGGATGAGAATGGCTATTTGATCTCTGTAGATACCTGTTATGGCAGCGCGATGGGCGATCTGTACAGCGATCCCGACAACACCGAGTTCATCGCCAAAGAGGATGTATGGCAGACTCAGTGTGCCGACACGTTGGCCGAGCAAACGTTGGGCCGCAACGAGTGGGAGACTATGCAACTGTGGTATCCCGAGTTGATCACGCCTACGACGGTCAATGCAGGCCCTTCCATCATGCCCTTTGACTTTACCGACGTCAGCATCCACGATCCCTACACGCCCACAGACACCTTGATAGACCCAACGTTTTACATCGACTATGAGGATGGGGGGAGTAGTTCGTCCGAAGCACGCGCTTATCTGGATCGCGATCTGTACGTCATCAATTTGGGCAGTCCCTACGGCGGACAGAATCGGGTGGTCGCCCACGGAGCCAAGCCCGGCGACCGGCTGTGCGTCTTTGATCGTTCGCAGGCCCAGTTTGGCTGCGAGACTGTTGAGGAAGGCGATAACCGCCTGACGATGCGGCAGGACCAAGATTGGAATCCCATCATCCAACTCAACCCGGTCAACTCGACCACGTTAACGATCAATGTGACCAATACGGTTCCCATTACTCATGTCCTGTGGGCGCGCATCTTTCCTGACCTGAGCTATGGGGAGGATGCCGTCAGCCTGACCCTCTCCGGCGGTGTGTACACGGGCACCTTTGACCTGACCTACCCGGCGATGAATGGCAACATTCAGGTATGGGTGGATGAAACCGATACCGAAGCGTACTCCCGCCGGGAGGCGATGGTGGCGTACAGCATTGGTGGCAATTCGGGCTACTTGCGGGGTGGCGGTGGCTACCTTCGGGGCGGCGGCGGCTACTTGCGGGGCGGCGGCGGCTACCTTCGGGGTGGCGGCGGCTACTTGCGGGGTGGCGGCGCTCCCATTGTTAGCCCAGATGGACAAATGACCTTTTTCACGCAGAATCCGGTTGACTTTGAGGTTGGTACTTTTTTCACCATTCAAGGGATGGCAGGTTTGCCATCCTTGCCTCCGGGGCGCACCTTGGTGGGGCAGGGATACAACCTGGTCACCTCACCGGGAGTCACTATGCCTATCGGTTCGGTCAGCATCCAGTATCTGAGCAATGATGTATTGGTGGCTGGCGCTACTGAAAATGACTTGATGCTCTACTTTTGGGATGGTAACGATTGGCTAGTCCTCAACACGGTACTGGACACGTATTTCAACCTGGCCTCCGCCCCAAGCCAGGGAGAAGGGGTATACGCCCTGATGGCCAGCGTCAGGATCCCACTCTACGGTCCTGGCTGGAACAACATTGCCTATCCGGTGCAAGAAACACAACCGGTTTCCGAGGCCCTGCTCTCTATCAGTGGTTACTATACCACTGTCTATGGTTATGAACCCACCGACGTGACGAATCCCTGGAGGGTGTATGATGTTACCGCCCCCTCGTGGGTCAATGACTTGGATGAGCTCGAGTTTGGGAATGGATATTGGATCAATGTGTCTCAAGGCATCACCCTGTATCTGGCCAGCGACACATCCGCAAGCTCGCAGTCCGTTATGCACGACCAACCACCTCGATCCGCGCAATCCGTAGTGTCTCTACCCCCCGCTACGTTTTACGGTATGGTATCGGGCGATCAAATTGACTTTGTCCCAACCGTCGGGATGGAGGTAACCGCCTGGATAAGTGGCACACTGTGTGGACAGGGCCAAACTTTGGCAGTGAACGACCAAGTCGCATATACGGTCAACGTCTTTGCCGCTGGCGCGAACACACACGCTGACTGTGGCGTACTCGGACGGATCGTATCTTTTCGAGTGGAGGGATATGAAATGGGCACAACGGCGACTTGGAACAATCATCAGCTGTGGCAGTTGATGTTGACGGGTGTCGAAACGAGGGTGTACCTACCACTGGTTATACGTCTTGAGTAGACTCGAGATTCAGTGCTTCCCACTCTTGCACAACCTGTCGGTTGACGGGCACTTGTTCCAAGAACGATTGGCGCAAGTTCGGGTCGGTAATTTTCTCCGCCCTTGCCATCACGAGTTTGTGGGCTGATCGCAGCGCCTGATGTGCAGCTTGTATCTCGTCTGCTGATGCGAGGACCTGATAGCACATAAAATAGTCCTGCTGCGGACACTCGGGCCCTTGGCCTCCACATTCATCGAGAATGTCCAACGCTTGGCGTGCAAAATTCAGTGCCAAGGCATTTTGCCCGGCTGACCAATGAGCGGTCGCCAGGGTTGCCAGATTGTCCGTCGTCCACACGCGCATATCTAGCTCGGTCCGCATTGCCAGAGCTGTCTGAGCATAGTCTATCGCGCGCTCCAACCGGCCAGTTCTTAGAGCCACGATCCCCAACTGGCTGAGAAAACCTGACTCGATGTAACGCTCCGCCGTTTTTTGCGCCAACCCAAGACCTTGGAGCAATAATTGTTCAGTCACGCCCAAATCATCTTGATCGCGCATCACCAACGCCAGGTTGATGAGAATATAGGCCTGACCGGCTTCGTCACCAATTTCTCGGCTCAACTGTAACCCATTTTGTAGACAGTCCTGTGCTTGAGGGAAATTACCCAACTCCCTATAGAGATCCCCCAAACTCATCCAAACATTGACTTTTTCCCAACGGTTACCTACCGCTTGCTGGATGAGGAGAGCTTGAGAAAAGTGTGTTTGAGCGTCGTCATAGCTTCCTGCTTCGTGCATTGCCATAGCCAGGTTGTACAAACTGGTTCCCTCTCCCGCGCGATCGCCTATGGTTTGACGTATCTTTAACGCTTGTTCGTGATAGTTCATAGATTCAGAGAAAAGGCGTTGGTAATGGGCCGTGACTCCCAAACTATTCAAGGCTTCTGCTTCCCCTTTGCGATTCTCCCCCTGACGGCTCAGCGTCAGGGCCTGTTGGTAACAAGCCTTGGCCTTTTCAAAACTCCCTTGCTGACGATGGATGATTCCCAGGCCGTTGAGAGCTTGTGCGTAGACAGTTGCTTCTTCTGATGAGTATGTTTGATCCTTGTGAAACAAAGTCAATGTTTGTTCGAACCAGCTTTTGGCCTGTTCGTAATCGCCCTGGCGGCGAGCGATCAAACCCAGTTGGACCAGGCTGTTGGCCTCGTTCATCCAGTCGGCGTGCCCTCGACTGGCGGCGAGGGCACGTTCGATAGCGCTCTGTGCCTGAGCATAGTCGCTCACCGCTTCGTAATACCGTCCCCACAAATAAGCAACCTCATAAGTGGGTGCTTTTGGCATTGCTTCCAACGCAAGCAAAGCCGCTTGCTCTGCCTCTCGACGGCCCAGAATATGCAGGATCTCAATTTGACCTTTGCGCCACTCCCAGTGATCCTTCAAGGCCAACGCCTGGTTGTAATAATTGAGCGCGGTCTCGTTGGCATATTCCCGTTGGGCCTTGCGCGCGGCTTTGTTTAGATAAAACAGGGCTTTGTCCTGCGCCTCTGTACCGCCCCGTTGAAAATGATAGGCCAGTTGTTCCACAGCCTCGTGTTGGATAGATTCCAGTACGGTGCCGACTGCTTGATGCAGATTGCGTTGCTGTGCCGTAGGCAGCATCTCATACACAACCTCTTGGGTGACGTTGTGCTTGAACCGGTACGCTTCGTGGGGTGGAGAAGACTCTGGCTGAATAAAGTCACGCTCGACAAATTTCTCTTGCTGCTTTTGTAATTTTGTGGGACTGATGCGGGATGGATGCGCACGGGCCAGCACTGCCAGTTCGAACACGCGCCCAATGACGCTGGCTACCTTTAACGTGAGTTTGTGGAGTTCGGGTAAGCGATCCAGGCGGGAGAGCACGGCCCCGTGAACAGAGTCGGGAATACCCATAGACACGGTCGAAAGCTGTGCATCGCTACACAGTGCCCACTCCTCGCCGGTGGGGTGCTTGGTCAGACAGTTGGCCTCGCGCAACGCGTTGATCAAACCTTCTGAGAGCGTCCACACATCGTCTACATAAATCAAACTCTCGGTTTCGCGCAGAGCGTCCACCAATTCTTGGGCAAAGAATGGATTTCCCTGCGATTGATTTTGAATCACAGCTAGCGCCAGGATAGAAATCTGACCGTCCAGCCGGTTAGCGACCAACTCGGCGATTTCGTCCCAATGGAGTTCATCCAAGTCGAGTTGATGATAAAGAGATAGTTGATTCAGTTCAGGCAAGAACATCTTGCCCCCACGGACAGATGGACGATGAACGAGCATGACCATAGCTGGCACCCTTTTGATGATGCGTCCCAAGGCCAACGTCAACCCCAGCGATGCCTCGTCCATCCAGTGTGCGTCTTCGACAATCAAGAGCAGAGGTTGGACACGGGCATAGGTCTGTAACAACTCTATGGCCATCGTAAAAAGCGCCTCTTGGCGCAGGCGGGGATCAAAGGCCGCGGTGGTGGCATTGTCGGGGATCGGCAAACCCAATAAATCACCTAGCAAAGGCAAGCGAACCCAGTCCGGGTTCACGGGCTGGATGATGGATTTCAGTCGTGCGATCTGGTGGGCCGTGGTCAACTCGTCAGTTTGCAAGTCGTCGGCGTCGAGGGCCAGCAATGCGCGAAATATCTGTCTCCAGGGGGAATATGCGACGTGCTGGGTTGTACTTTCGCACACACCAATACATACCTGCACATTTTGTTGAAGGGCCTTTGCCGCAAAGGTGGCCGTAAGGTGACTCTTGCCTATGCCTGTCCTACTTTGTAGACCTAGAATTTGTCCCTCACCTTCCCGGGCAAGTTCCAGGACTGACCGCAAGCGCGCCAGTTCCACCTCGCGGCCAACCAGTGCATTGCTGTAATGATGGAGTAAATCGCCCCCTGCGGATAATAATTCCCGTTTACTCAGCAATCGTGCCACTGGAATAGGCTCGCTCTTACCCTTTACAGCGATAGCTGGCAGTGTTTCCCAAATAAAGGTTTGAGCAGTCGCCTTTTGAACACGTTGGCTGACCAGCGCTTCACCTAATCCCGCATGCTGCATCAGTCGTGCCGCCAGGTTCACCTCGTCGCCTATGACGCCATACGTCCGGCGCGTCTTCCCACCATAAGCCCCCACGCGCATTTTCCCCTGGCTAATCCCGATTTGTACTTGATCAATAAAACGTAGGTCTGCCGGGGACTTGCGTAACTCTAGTGCGGCACTCAGCATTCGCTGGGCGTTATTCTCGTGGGCGATGGGAGCACCAAAAACAGCATAAAGAAAACTGCCCTTATCACCAATGCTAAGCTGGAGAAGTTGACCTCCGTAGCGCATCAATATCTTTTGGACCCATTGGATATAGGCATCAAGTTTCACCCCAGCTGCCTCGTCGCCATCATAGTCAATCTCTCCAAAACGCAGAAACAACGACGCTGCCGGGCGACGTTCTGTCAGAAACTCGCCTAGCCCTTCGCGCAGCCGTTCATAGACCGGCGGTAACAGCCAAGAGCGCATCTGAGACTCGCTCAAGGCCTCTAACGATAGAGGTGGCCAGGGGGCTGGTTCTATCTTGTGCACCAGTTCTTCCACCAGGAAAAAACGCGCGCTGTCACTATCTTTTTTCCCCGAACGATCTACGTTTGTCTCTATCTCCCTCACTTGAGCTTTTTCGCCTAAAAGCGCTGCGGTCTGTGCATCTATGATCACCTCTCCCTTGTTTGCCAGATGCTCAGCCTCTGCCATACGCATCAGCGTCTCGCCCGCCAGCACGTCAATGATCTGGATAGCAGAATCCCCCACGAGAAAGCGACGCGCTGGACCACTGGCCACTGCTACTTTCATCGCCAGCGCGATTGTATCTCCGTTGGGCAGTGACACAGTCGCAAACTGTGCCATCTCTTGTTGCATAGCCAACGCACATACAACCGTGTGCGCGCACACCGAGGGTAGATCATCCTGCGTATCTACGGAGAACCAACAGGTAATGGCATCCCCGGCAAAACTGATCACGCTACCACCATAGCGGTGTACTTGGGCAATCAATGGGTCATAGACCAGGTTTAGCTGCCGCGTCAACTCTTCTGCTCCACGCAGGGGACCGAGAGAACGTGTTAATGCTTCTGTCAGAGGCGTAAAACCAGAGATGTCGGCAAATAATGCTGCACCGTTTGTCTGTTCAGGCAACGTCAGCCCCTGTGTCAAGGCATGACGCCGATCTATTGGAATATAAACACTTGTGATGTCAGTTATGACAGTAATCCTTTCTTTTGGTATGCTCAAACGCTGTCCAATCTTGACGGCTTGATCCAATTATACTACTGCTTTGGCCTTTTGCGCAACAAAGCTTTGCACCTATAGTCGCGCTTTTCATAGTGCGCGGTATGGAAACTGCGACTATATTTTTACTTTCTTTTGCAACAAGATAGTGATGTGCTGGCGTGTCCGGGAAAAATGAGGTAAAATCGATCATTGAGAAATCGAGTTAGATTTCGGGAGACCATGTTAGCTTTTTTTTCTTTCTGCAAGCTCTACTTGTGTTCAAGGAGGACGTTAACGAATGAGTAATGTAAAGGTACAACTACGGCGGATGGAGCGAATTTTGGAAATTGGCCGCGAGCTGACTTCCACGGCGTCTCTGGAGCACCTGTTGCACAAAATTGTGGGAGCAACGGCTGAATTGACCAACAGTGAAATGGGAAGTATATTGTTGTTGGATGAGCATACCAGCGAGTTGCGTTTCATAGCGGCCAGTGTATTCCCCGACCAGCTTGCCGATATCCCCGTACCTATCGCGAGTTCCATTGCAGGTAACGTCTTTTCCTCAGGAAAGCCACTGATTGTCTATGATGTCCGTAACGATCCCCGCCACTACAAGGCAGTGGACTACCATGTCGGCTTTGAGACGCGCTCGCTGCTGGCAGTGCCGCTGCAGTTCAAGGACTGCCGAATCGGTGTGCTGGAGGCAGAGAACAAACGTGGCAACACAGAGTTTGGACCGGAGGACGTAGAGATGCTGACCGCGTTGGCCGCTCAGGCGACGGTGGCGATCGAAAACGCGCGGTCGGTGGAGACACTGCAAAGAGCACGCGATATGGCCAACGCCTTGAGCAAGGCAAGCGCTGCATTGAGCAGTACCTTGGATTATGACCAAGTGCTCGACCATATCTTGGAACAGATAAGCCACGTAATCTCTTATGATGCAGCGAACGTCATGCTGATCACAGGTTCCGAGGGAAAAGTAGCACGTGTCGTTCGCGGGCGCGGCTACGAACGATTCGGAACCGCAGAGACACTCACATCCACCAGTCTGCAAGTCGCGGACACGCCCGGTTTGCGCCAGATGCAGCAGACCGGGCAGGCCTTGGTCATCCCGGACGTAGAACACTATGATGGGTGGGTATATTCCCGGCCTGAGCATACCTGGATCAAATCGTACATTGGTGCGCCTTTTCGCATTCGAGATCGGGTTCTCGGCTTTTTGAACGTACTCAGCGCTACTCGTGGCTTTTTCGATCAGGCCGATGCAGAATGCCTGTTGGCTTTTGCCGATCACGTCGCCATCGCTATTGAAAATGCGCGCTTGTATCGCCATGCCCGGCAAGAGATCGTCGAACGCAAGTGGGCGGAGGAGGAATTACGCCGACATCGTGACCACCTCGAAGAGTTGGTAGAAGAACGTACTGTCAAATTGCGCCAGTACACCGTCGAGTTGGAAGCGCGTAACCAAGATTTAGACGCTTTTGCTCATACCGTGGCCCACGACCTTAAAAGTCCGTTGGGGCCTATGCTTGGCTATGCCCAGGTGTTGGCAGAAGACTATGCCACACTGCCGGATGAGGAATTGCGCGGCTATCTTCACACGATTGTACGGAGCGGAAGCAAAATGGTCAGCATCATTGACGAGTTGCTGCTGTTAGCCAGCGCCCGCCAGACGACGGATGTTGGCGTGAGTCCACTGGATATGGCGGGCGTCGTCGAGCAGGTTCTCCAGCGGTTAGATTACATGATCGCCGAGCATCAGGCCGAGATTATATTGCCCGAAACCTGGCCGGTACCGTTGGGCTACGGTCCTTGGATCGAGGAGGCATGGGTGAACTATGTAAGCAATGCCCTCAAGTACGGCGGCCGTCCGCCGCGCGTCGAGTTGGGTGCGACAGAGCAAGAGGACGGTAGTATCCGCTTCTGGGTACACGATAACGGCCCCGGTCTTACACCTGACGAACAGGGCCGACTGTTCACACCATTCACGCGGCTCGATCAGATTCGCGCCAAAGGGCATGGATTGGGATTGTCCATCGTGCGGCGCATCGTGGAGAGATTGGGCGGACAGGTCGGCGTGGAAAGCCAGACAGGGCAAGGCAGCGTTTTCACTTTTACCCTGCCACACGCATAACGGTAAGCGAAATTCTGTGGGTAGCGACCTTATGGTACTGACCCATTACAATAGGTCCTGGCCTTGCCCGTTCGATTTGATCAAGGTGTGCTAATGATCAAACAAACACAAGTCACCCGCGGGCTTGCTCCAAGAACCCCCCGCCCACACTGAGGGCCTCGGCGACATCATCTTGGCTGACCGGCGTGATGCATAAATAGGAGGATAACGAAATGCTAAAGCTCAAATTATTTGCTACTGGTTTGATGGTCCTGATCCTGGGAACACTTCTAGTCACAGCCGCAAGTGCCCAGACAGGTGTCACCGTCACCCCATCCCAACTGACCATAGCCGGAATACGCGGCGAGACCGAGACCCGCACGTTGCTTCTCCGTACCACCGGCACTATCACCGGCCTGCACGTCATTTCCCTTGACCTGTCTCGTGCCGATGGCGACGTTGTTCTGCCCGCTGATGCTGTCCGCGTGACACTGCCCGCCGATCAAGCCTCAGCGGATACCCCGCTCACCCTCCTGGTCCAGGTCGATCTGCACGGCGCGCCCAGCGGCAGGTTCAGTGGCGAACTTTTGATCGACTACCACGGCGGCTCCCTGGCTGTCCCAATGACGGTCACCATCAAGGACCCGTGGGCGCTGCCGCTGTTGATCCTGGTCGCGGGTGTGGGGTTGGGGGTGGGTGTCTCCGCCTATCGTACCCAGGGCCGCCCGCGTGACCAAGTGCTGGTCCGCGTGGGGCAACTGCGCGCCCAGGTGCGAGGCGACGCCGAGCTAATAGGGCAAGCGAAACCATTCCACACGCGGATCAACGCCCACCTGGTAGACGTCGAGGCCGCGCTCCAGGCCGAGAAATGGCAAGATGCCGAACAATCTGTTCTGCGAGCGGAGGCGGTCTGGCTCAAGTGGCGCAGGGGACGTGCCGATTGGCTGGAACAGCTCGCGTATCACACCGAACTGTCCAAGCACCTGGAGGACGAGCCTAACGTCCCCTACATCCAGACCATGCGGCGTGACCTGGCGGGTACCCTGCGGAGCGCCCCCACGCTGGACGGTCCCGACAAGTTGCGCGAACGGCTGCACGCCCTGGCCCAGCAGATCAACCGCTACGCCCGGCTCCAGGCCCGGCTGGACGAGCTAGGCGCGTTGCGCAACCGTGTGTCGCACAACCAGGCTGAACCCTGGCGGATCAAGGCCCAGGGTTTCCAGCGCCGCCTGAACGATCTCAATCCCGGCGACGATGCCACATACCGGACCCTGCAAGGTGAGGTCGAGACGGCCATCACCGAACTGACCCAACTGGCGGCGGAACAGCCCGAACTGGAGGTCTCCTTTTCAACAAAAGGAGTGCGCGATCTGGGCACAACCGTACTCCGGCTGCTCGCCCCCGCGCCATCCGTCCGCCCGTTGACCCCCGAACAGCAAGCGACCGGCGCGCGCACCCGTCTGTGGTGGTTTACACGGGTCAGCTATGTCATCGCGGTGGCGCTGTTGGCCGGGGCCGGGTTCGGCGAGCTGTACGTCGCCAACGCCGTCTTTGGCGCCAATACCTGGGGGGACTATTTCGCGCTGTTGGCTTGGGGCTTTGGAGCCGAGGCCACCCGCGCTGCCCTTGCCCAGACAATGCGCAACTGGGGGCTGCCGGGCTTGACCTGAGCCCGGCACAATCTATGTTTGGATTTTTGAGCGGGGTTGGGTGACGATATGGCATCAGATGAAAAAAAAGTGGCCAAAAGAATTATCAAAAGGCTTGTTTGCTCTGGGAGCCGAAACGTCTATGTAAATGTCAGGAAACAGTTGCACGGTTCTAGCCTATCCGCACACAGATAGTGCAATGTGAGCATTTTGATCCCCACAAGTACGAGTTTTTGCACTGTAACCATACCTCTTGTGGAGATTCAAGACGAACCGCGGATTGGGATTTTCAGACAGAAACAAGATAGGGGCAGATCTCGTCACGATCTGCCCCTACTTTGTGCCTTATCGTCAATGGTTTCGTAGTACCAGCGGCAGGTAAATAAAATGCTGCTGCTCGGACAGTGCTGCCCACAAGCTAAAGTGATCGGGTGTGGCGGTGATGGTATTGGCCTCGGCATCTACTATGCTGGTCGGCTCCTCCATCCACGCGTTGCCATCCCAGTAGTATAGGGCCAGGTCGGCCTCATTGACCTCGGGTGGCACATCTTCTTGCTGGTAGGTTACAGTGATCGTGTATCGCTGCCCTGGTGACAGTTGCGCCGGCAGCCCATTGGACAGGCAAGTGCCGTGCAGCTTGTAAAAGAGGCCGACGTTCTTCAACGATCCAGTATCGGTGACGGGTTGCTTTGCATAATGGATCACCACTGTGTCAGTAAAAGTGCCACCGAGAATGGTGATCGTTATCCCGGGCGATGGCGTGACACTCCCACCAGACGGGGGTATAGTTGCGACGACCGTCACCACAGTCGTGGTCGTCACCGTGTTGATCGAGTTGGTGGCAGTGACCAGGGCCGTGTAGACGCCAGCATATTGGTAGATGTGCGTCACGACGTCTCCGCTGGCTGTCTCCTCATCGCCGAATGCCCAGGTGTAGGCCACGTGGGTACCGGTTGTGACGGTGGCCGTCAGTATAGTGGGCTGGCCCAGATGTGTGGGACTGTCGTTGGTTGCCGCAAGTCCCACAATAGGCTTTTCGGCAATGGCAGCAGTGGTGGTAAAGCTCCACGTCGGCCCGACAACCATGCTGATGCCATCGGTGGCTGTGATGACCCAATAGTAGATGTTGCCGGTGATGAGACTGGGCGTGTAGCTGGTCAACGTGGTCGTGTCAACAACCGGTGGTTGACCGCTGGTGTTGATGGCGATGGTATAGGTCACTGTGTCACCGATGTCGGGATCGCCGCCTTGCCAACTGAGGGTTTGAGTAATGGGTATGTCGCTTGCGCCGTCGATGGGGATGGGGTTGGTGGGAGTGTAAGGAGCCTGGTTGGGCAGCACGATGAAGGCAGTGGAGACCTTGGCATAGATGCCTGTCGCACCTTCTACAGTTGTGACCTGTACTACATTGGTCAGCGGTCCGGCATAGCCCAGCTCCACGGTGACGGCGAACGTATACGACCAAACATCTTTGGGCACGATAATGACCGGTGTCCAGGTGAGTGTCCCACTGGGCACGATCAACGTCCCACCGGGGGTTTGGCCCTGCGTGATGTTATCAGGCAGGGTGTCGATGACAGTGGCAGTGAGCGTCATAGTGCCGGTGTTGGTGATGTGGATGGTGTAGGTCAACTGACCACCAGACTGCACTGGGTCAGGTTCGGCCTGCTTGGTGATGACCAGCGCACTCATCGAGAGCTCGTCTGCGCCGATGTCGGGATACCCATCGGTGCGTGGGTCGCCGTCCATGTCGTCGGGCACACCTGCGTCTACACCTGCGTCGACTGCCGCGCTGTCAAGGGTAATGTGATAATCCCTTGCGTCGGGGTTCACAAAGGCCGGGTCGCCCCAGAGGTCGACTGTGCCTGTGATGATTGTGCCATCACCATCCCAGTCAGTTTCGTTGGCCCAGGCTCCGCTGCCCCACAGGGTGCCTTCCAGCTTGGCCTCACCATTGGCGACGTAGACGCCCACGGTGTGACTGACCAGGATTGTGTTGGTCAAGACCGCACTGCCATCGCCTATGTGCATCCCACTGCCATCGCCGCCAGTGTTGCGGGCAATGGTGGTATGCAGTAGGCGGGCCGAGGCGCTCTGAATGTACAGTCCACTCCCGTTGTTGTTTGCTTGGTTGTCGGCGATGACGTTGTTAGTCAATGTGGCGTCACCCCCCTCCAGGAACAGCCCGCCGCCCTGGTCAGCGGTGTTGCCGGAGATGATGTTCCCAATCAGTGTACCGCCACCGTGTACTCCACCGCCGTTACCGTAGGCGGTGTTTGAGGTCACTGTGTTGCCGATCAGTGTGCCCTCGCCGTGCACCCCACCGCCATGGCCATTGGAAGTGTTAGAGGAGATGGTATTCCCGTTGAGCGTGGCAGTGCCATCATCCAGGAACAGCCCCCCGCCGTCACTAGATTGGCCGGTGACGGTGTTGGTGGAGACAGTATTCCCTTGGAGCGTGGCGACGCAGTCTTCTAAATACAACCCACCGCCGCCGCCAACATACTGGTTTGTGGTAGTGTTGAGAGTAACGGTGTTTCTACTGAGAGTGGCGTCGCTGGACCTCAAGTACAGCCCGCCGCCGAAAAAGATAGCGGTGTTGTTGAACACTTGGTTGTCCCTGATGATGGCCGTGGCGCTGATGACGTACACCCCGCCACCGGCATGCTCCCACTCATACGGACCACCGCCCAGCCCGTCTGCATCGCCACCGGTGATGCGCAGGCCCTCGACCGTGGAGCTAATGCCTGCACCAGGCGCAGGTGCCGTGACATACAGCACCCTACCTTGTCCTTGTGCATCCAACGTTGTCGGGAAACTGATCACGTTCCGCTGCGTAAAAGTGGTATTCCAGCCACCCTGAAGGGTGAGTGTTTTGTCGACGTAAACAATCTGGGCCACACCGGCCCTAGAGGTCACCCCCGTGCAATAGCCGGCTACCTTGACTACATCGCCCGACTGCGTGCTGGCGTCCACCGCTGCCTGGATAGAGCCATATTTGATGGGGCTGTCATTGAGTCGGACGTGACAGATCGATGTGTCGGCATAGGCGGTGTGGCTCGTCGTTTCGGTGGCGGTCACCCAAGCAGTGTTCCGCATCAGCCAAAGTAACTGGGCAGGTGGTGTCGTCGTCACCTGAGCAGTGAGGGTGACGTGGGCGCTGTAGCCTGGTGCCAGCGTGCCCAAGTCACAGGTAGAAACACCGCCCCAGCCCGTGCCGACCACACAACTACCCTGGCTGCTGGTGATATCAACCGCGCGCTGTAAGGCGGGCAGAGTGTCGATGAGTTGGACGTGGGTCGCCGTATTTGCCCCGACATCGGTGATGACCAGAGTATAGGTAAAAGTCTGACCAGTGTTGAGCCCAGACGGCCAGACATCTTTGTGCAGGCGCAGGCTGGCACCAGTCCGTTCGTCGGCGCCGATATCATAGCCGAAGGCTGCTGGGCGTGGGTCGCCGTCTATATCGACAGTGATTCCGCTAGCGATGCCCGCATCCACAGCCAACGATCCTGCGCCGATGTGATAATCGCCGCTCGTTGGGTTCACGAAATCCGGATCATCCCAGAGGTTGATCGTGCCGGTGACGACCGTGCCATCACCGGCACAGTCGCTCTCGTTGGCCCAGGCCCCGCTGCCCCACAATGTGCTTTCCAGCGTAACCGTGCTGCCCTCGGCAACGTGGACGCCCACCGTGTGGCTGACCAAGATGGTATTGGTCAAGGCTACGGTGGAGCTACCCCAGTAGTCAAAGACATAGACTCCGCTGCCGTCGCCGCCGGTGTTGTGAGCGACAGTATTGTGTAGCAGGTAGATGGATGAACCCCGGAGGCATAGCCCACTGCCGCCGGCATTGGCCTGGTTGTCGGCGACGATGTTGTTGGTCAAAGTGGTGTCATTCGAATTCAGGTACAGTCCACCGCATTCGCCGTTGCTGGTGTTGTTGGAGATAGTGTTTCCTCTGATCGTGGGGCCACTGCTCTCCAGGTACATCCCGCCACCACTGTTATTGGCGGTGTTGTTGGAGATAGTGTTGTTGATGATCGTGGCGCCGCTGTCTTTCAGGTACATCCCACCACCACTGTCATTGGCGGTGTTGGAGATGACCGTGTTGCCACTGAGCGTGGCGTTGTCGGTGTCCTCTAGGCACACCCCGCCACCACTGCCATTGGCGGTGTTGGAGATGACGGTGTTGCCACTGAGCGTAGCATCACTGCCGATCCCCAGGTACACTCCGCCACCACTGCCATCGGCGGTGTTGGAGATGACGGTGTTGTCACTGAGCGTGGCGTTGCTGAATATCAAGCACAGTCCCCCGCCGTTGTTATCTCCCCAGTCGGTGGCGGTATTGGAGGAGATAGTGTTGCCACTGAGCGTGGCGTCGCTGCCTTCCAGGTATAGTCCACCCCCGTCACCGGCAGTGTTATTGGAGATAGTGTTGCTGATGATCGTGGCGTCGCTGCCTTTCAAGTGCAGCCCACCCCCCTCGTTGTTGGTGATAGTGTTGCTGATGATCGTGGCATCGCTGCCTTCCAAGTGCAGCCCACCCTCGTGGTTGTTGGTGATCGTGTTGTTGATGATCGTGGCGTCGCTGTCTTTCAGGTACAGCCCAGCTCCCTCGTCACCTTCAGGGGGGTTGTTGGTGATCGTGTTGTTGATGATCGTGGCGTCGCTGTCTTTCAGGTACAGCCCATTCCCAGCACCTTCATCGGAGGTGTTGTTGAACACTTGGTTATTGCTAATGGTGGCCGTAGCGGTGATGATGTATATTCCTCCTCCAGCATCGACATCATAGCACCAAAGGGCACACGCAGTGTCGCCGCCCAGCCCGGCTGCGTTGCCTCCAATGATACGCAAGCCCTCGACCGTGGGACTAATGCCTGTGCCTGGCGCAGGCGCTGTGATGTACAGCACGCGCCCCTGTTCCTGCGCGTCCAATGTGGTGGGGAAACTGGTCACGTTCCGCTGCGTGAAGGCGGTATTCCACCCCCCCTGAAGTGTGAGCGTCTTGCTGAGGTAGGCGATTTGAGTGAGACCATCCCGCGATGTCACCCCTGTGCAGGTTCCGGCCACTTTGACTATGTCGGCCGGTTGAGTACTGGCGTCCACCGCTGCCTGGACAGTTTCATATTCGATGGGGCTGTCATTGAGCCGGACGTGACAGTCGTGCAGCGTGGTATCGACGTAGGCGGATCTGCTCATCGTTTCGGTGGCCGTGACCCAGGCGGTGTTGCGCATCGAAACAGGTAGCTGTGCGGGAGGCGTCGTCGTCACCTGCGCGGTGAAGGTGATGTGGGCGCTGTCGCCCGACGCTATCGTGCCCAGGTCACAGGTGGTAGTGTCACCCCAGCCCGCGCCGGCCGTACAACTGCCGTGGGTGGTAGTGATGGCCACCGCTCGTTGCAGGGTGGGCAGGGTGTCGGTGAGCCAGACGCCCGTTGCCGCCTCCGCCCCGGTACTGGTGATGTCCAGGGTGTAGGTGAGGGTCTCACCGGGGTTGAGCGTGAGCGGCCAGACGGCCTTGCGCAGGCGTAGAATGGTATCGGCCCGTTCGTCGGCGCCGATGTCATAGCCGCTGCCCTGGGGGCGTGGTTCGCTATCTATGTCGTCGTCCACATCTGTGGTCACACCTGTGTCAAATGCTGCGCTGTCAGGACCGATGTGATAGTCTCCGTTGTAGGGATCCACAAAGTCCGGGTCATCCCATAGGTTGACCGTGCCTGTGATGATCGTGCCATCGCCGCCCCAGTCGGTGTCGTTAGCCCAACTCCCATTACCCCACAGGGTACCTTCCAGCGTGGCCGTGTTATCCGTTTCGACAAAGATGCCCACGGTTTGGCTGACCAGGATGGTGTTGGTCAGGGCTACGGTGCTGTAAATACAACCCATTGAGCAGTACCTTGTCACATACACCCCGTTGCCGCCACCGGTGTTGCGAGCGATGGTGGTATGCAGCAGGCGGGCTGAGGAGCCCTCGATGTACAGCCCGTTGCCAGCGTTGTCGGCAATGATGTTGTTGGTCAATGTGGCGGTGGTCCAGTAGTATAGGTATAGCCCATCGCCAGCGTTGTCGGAGATGATGTTGTTAGTCAATGTCGTGTCGCTAGAATATAGGTACAGCCCGTTACTAGCGTTGTCGGTGATACTACTGTCTTTCAGAGTCAGGTTACCTCTGCACGAAATGCCGGTTGACCCATTTTGAACGACAAAGCGCTCAATAATGACGGTCACGCCACTGTTCACAGTAATACCCGAGCGCCATCCCTCGCCATCAATGGTAGAGGCGCCACTCTGCGTGGTAAAGGTGTCATCCCACCCACCGGAGAGACTCGCACTCTTGTCGAGCAGCACCACCTCCCCGCCGTCGCCAGTGTAGGTTCCCATAGCCACCAGGATGGTATCGCTGACCACAAAGCCGGGCTTGGCGAGTGCGCCATTGATGGTGGCGCAAGAGGTAGTGGTGCTCAAGCAATCGTCGTCGTTGTCCCCATCGGGGGCCACGTACCATGGCCCGGCAGCGCGTCCTACACTGGGGCTTTTCAAAAGCCATAACAGGGCCAGGATCAGTCCCAGGCCCAAGATGAACAAAATGCGCAAATGTCTGTTTTTCATTGGTTATTCCTCCTCTGTTTGAACAAGTTGAAAACTATGGACTAGACATCACTCATCGCGAATTACGTTTCACGCATCACGTTGTTGGCATCACCTCCTTTTTGATCGCTCGGTTCCTTTTCTCAGTCAGGCTCGACGCGATTGACGGAAATTAACGGCAGGCCCAGGTTGCGGATTTTGACGAGCAGGCCGTGCAATGCGGGTTGATCGGCGATGGGACCTGTCAGCACCGTGGTGCCGTCATCTTGGTGAGCGATGGCAAGCCCGTCAAACCACTCTGACCAATGGCTATCGAGATGTCCTTTGACCCTGATCTGGTAGATTTCTTTACTCATATCCCGAGCTCGAGTTGTTTTTTCTAGGGAATTGTCAGATATTCGATACAGTGATCCAGTCGGTCCACATCACGTACCTGGAATTCTGTTTACCTGACGAGGACTCTATGTGGAAGTGATTGGATGACATATCTAACAACATTATAACCATAGTGGGCTGAGATGTCTTCACCCCAACGGGTGATTTGAGGGAAGATTATACAGTCAAAAGAAACCGACGTTCATCAAGAACGCCGGTTTCTACAAAACTTCTTTGAACAAGCAAAGATAGAACCTACATAAGCCTCAACTCTCTGGCCCGTCCAGCGGCCTGAACGCGATTATGCACGTTCAATTTGCCATAGATGGTTTTGACGTGGGTTTTGATCGTGTTGATGGAAACGCAGAGTGATTCGGTGATCTCGCGATTCGACAGCCCCATCACAATTAGACGTAGCACTTGCATCTCGCGCTCGCTGAGCGGTTCTATCAATGTCTCACTAATGGGTGATGATCTGTCCTGCTCCGCTTCCAACGCCGCCAACAACTTGCACACATAGTCCCAAGCAACCCAGCGGGTTGCCGTAACCCGCCGGGTTGCCGTAACCCAGCGGGTTGTCGCAACACTACGGGCGGCCACTTGTCGCAGCAGATGGATCATTGGCACACCCTCATCCACAAAGACGCGGACGTAACCTTCTGGCTCGGCAAGAGTGAGAGCGCGTTCCAACGCTGCAAGCGCCTGATCGGTCTCGCCTTGCGCTTGCAGTGTCACTGCCTGCAACACCAGAATCTCGATGGTGCTCCCAATTGCTCCCAATGTCTCCGCTATTTCTAACAATCGCGCCAACAAATCTAGGGCTTTTTCCGTTTTTTTCTGAGCGATGAGGAGTCGCGCCAGCGCAAGGTACAGAAACTCGTACTGAAATGTGACGTCGTCCTCAACATCCAACCCATTCCTCTCTGCCCAGCGGGCTGCTGCTGCCACATCCCCTTGTGCCAACCGTAGCCATGCCCCAAGCGCGTCTGCGTGGGCAACGGGCCAGAACGATATGCCACGCGCAATTTGCATAGATTTCCAGCACGCATCGAGCGCGCCGTCTGCATCCCCGCGTTCTTGTAGTATTCGCGCCAATTCGTTATAGCCAATTAATGTGAACTCTACCTGTCCCCATTGATCGCACAACTCGATACCCTGAACCACTTGTCGAGTCGCGGCTTCCAGTTGGTTCCAGTGACGCAGCACCTTGCTTTTTAGTATGTGGACAAACCCCGAAATCGGCAGTTGTCCCCCAGCCTGCCCGGTGACTTTCTTGGCTAGTCGCTGCGCCTCTTGGCAAACGTCGGCTGCCCTATAGAGTTGCCCTTGCACGATGAGTAGTTCAGCCAGACAGCACTTTGCAAGTATGGTTATGTGACTGTTACCTGCCACCTGGTTGATGGCGCTGGCCTTGGTGTAGGCTTGGGCTGCCGCAGCGAGATCACCATCCCAGCGAGAGGACTTTGCCAGGTGTAATGCAGCAAATCCGCGTGCCATCAGATCGTTTTCGGGTAAAAGTTCCAAAGCCTGGCGGGCAAGCTCCCTGGCCCAGGACATCTCTCCCTGCCAGCCCATGCCATAAGCACGAATGGTGGCGATATGACCCAAGAGATGCTGCTCCTCGGCTTGGCTCAAGATTGAACCTAGAGTCTGTCTTTTGACGTTTGCCAGCGCCTTTTCGGCCTCTCGCAGCCACAATTCGACAGCATCCACCCGAGCAGCATATGCCAACGCCCAGGCACGCAAGACACAAAGCCAGGGCCTGGAACGCACGACATCGCCGGGCAGCGTGTCTAACCACCCAAGAATGATGGACTGATCGCCATGGCCCATCATAACAAGCGCATTTTCCTCGACCAGGTGCACCATTCTTTCTATATCCTCAGCCGCCAGTGCGTGCCGCATCGCTTTGAGAAGCAATCCATTCTCCTCATACCACTCACTGGCCCGTCGGTGCAAGATGGGCACGAGCTTGGGTTGTGTCCTGCTCAATTGTTGACGCAATAATTCGGCAAAGAGATGATGATAGCGGTACCAGCATCGATCATCATCCAGCGCAGTGACGAACAGATTAGCCGCTTCTAATTGGTCTAATATGCCTTGACTACTGTTTGGCGTTTCGGTGCAGTGGAAACACGCGGCAAATCCTTCAGAACTGCTTGGCGTTTCGGCTGCGCCGAAACGCACGGCATCGCACAGTGGGCCTGTCAAGTGGTCAAGGATGGACGTTTGCAACAAAAAGGTTCGGACATGCGCGGGCTGATGGCGGAGGACGTGTTCCGTCATATAGTCCATAATGTAACGGTGGCTACCGCTAAAGGTCTTGATAGAGTTGTGAACGACCTCTTGTCCGTGCATTGAGAGTGTTCGTTGCAAAGTAAGAGCGGCCATTTGCAGGCCCGCAATCCAACCTTCCGTGCGAGCTGTCAATGTTAGTAAATCCTCATCAGAGAGATTCAAACTCATAACTTGGTTGAGGAAGACGTTTACTTCGTCAAACGTAAAGCGCAGATCATCTGTTCCTAGTTCATTCAACTGGCGCTGACTCCGCAAGTGGCCAAGAGGTAAAAGAGGTTCAACTCGTGTGGAAAGGATCAAGTGCAGTTTCGGCGGCAGATGATCGAGCACAAAAGCGAGGGTGTCGTGGATAGATTGAGACTCGATCACGTGATAGTCATCAAGAACAAGTGTTAGCGCATCTGTTTCCTCGGCAATCTCGTTGATCAAGGTCGCCAGAATTGGTTTGATGGGCAAAGTCTGAGATGAGTGGAGCAGTGCCAGAGCAGTTTCTCCCATACTTGCCCGAATTGTCTGCAAGGCCGTGATCAGACCAGCCCAAAAGCGAGCTGGGTTGTTGTCGTCTCTATCCAACGAGACCCAAGCAACGGGTCGTTCGACGCTACTGACCCATTCGCTGAGCAACTCGGTCTTGCCAAAGCCCGGGGGAGCAGAGACAATGGTCAATTTGCGGGAAAAATCATCGTTTCGCCAGAGACCAGCATTCAGTTGCTCAATCAACCGCGGGCGTGAGATCAATCCCGGTCGAACAGGGGGGATATAGAACTTGGTTGTCAGGAATGGCACAGTCATTTTACTCTCCTTATCACCAAAGCGGCACCTGAGATGACCCAATCATAAAGCGATCACAATGCTATCTTGTGGGTCCTAAACTCTACCGTGTCCAGATTAACAGATCACATCTGCCAAAACAAGAGAAACAACTGCCAAAAAGTACCAATCTAGGAAGTTAGGATCACCTCTGATTTCTGCTTCCGAGTGTTGGTCTTGGATGAGTAGGGGGAAACGGGAACGCCTGCCGTGGTTGGCAGGATGTGACGTAGATTGTGTCGCGTGTTGGTGTCTCGTCGGTCGTTCCAAAACAAAACGGCCAGCCTTTCCTACATGCGTGAAATATGGCTAACCGTCAAGAATGGCCACGGCGTATAGTTCTGCGGTGGAAAAACTTGACCACCGTGCGGTCAACGATGATTTGTAGGTGAGTCAGGTTACACAATGCGCAGCCTGGCCCGATGCCCTCCCTTTACGCCGAGCAACAATAGTATTATACCACTAAAACATTGTAGTGTGATATCAAGATGGAGGGGATATTGCTTTAACATGATGCAGATAATTGACCATCCTGCATCACTTGTGGCAACCTCCCCCCCGCCTCATCGGTCTTTCCCCGTGAGAAAACCTGGTAATGGACCCCGGGCAAAGACCGATGGAATGCGAGGTAGGGAGCGGGCGTGGGGGGATTGGGATGTGGGTGATTTTACATCGTGAGGGGGCACTGCCGATAATTCAGTACCGAACGAAACAACATATCCCTGACCTGAAAATCGAGGCAGACCAGGGATATGTTGCGTTTGTGTGATGGGGATCAGTAATTCTTGAGCACCAGTGGCAGGTAGACGTCGTAGCCGCTCTCGACGGTGAAACCGTCATCAGACGCAGTCAGGATGGCCGCGCCATCGCCACGGTAAAATGCAGTGTTGACCACGGTACCACCAGCCCCTGCTCCGACGGTGGCCGTAAAGACGAGCGTGTACTCGACCCCCGCACCCACGTTGCCGCGCCAGGCGAGGGTGTCTGGCTCGGACAGAGTGACGGTGACCACCACCTCGTCCGGCGCGCTCGCCAGCCCCAGCGCGTCGGTAACGACGAGGGCAAAGGTGAGGACGGCGTCGGACGGCGGGGCGGTGAAGGTCGTGGACAACGCGACAGCGTTGTTCAGGAGAACCACAGGTTCTCCTTCTATCTGACGCCAGCGGTAGGTCAGGGCGTCGCCGGCATCGGCGACCGGTGCTTGGTTGGTTGCGGGTACGGTGATGGTAAAGGTCTGGGTGTCGCTGCCCTCACCATCGGTGACTTGCAGCACGATAGGGTAGTCATCCGCGACAGTGGGAACGCCGTTGAGGGTGGTCGTGCGGGTGGTCACCTGGGTCAAGGTGAGCCAGGGAGCAGAGACTGGCGCAGTGATGGTGAGCGCGTCCTCAGGATCGGCGTCGTGGGCAGTGATGGTGTAGGTGCAGGGCAAGCCAATGACAGCCGTCTCGACCGGGACGCTGGTGAACTCGGGCGGGCTGTTGGCGTCCACCGCCAACACAAAGGTGTCGTAGGCGGTCAAGGCGCCATTCGGAAATGGCGTACCGTCGCTGACGGTGATGGTGATAGTCGCCGTGCCCGTCAGTACTGCTGTGGGGGTGACCGTCACGGTGCGCGCGCTGCCGCTTCCGCCCAGAACAATGTTCGCTGGTGGCAAAAGGGTTGGGTTTGGTGAATGCATGTGTTGTGGTTGGGTAACACAAAGAAGGGGAGAGTGCGTCCACAGATTGCTAGAGTCTATCGCCCTGCCTCATCACCTCCGCCGCCGATGCGACCCCGCTCTGCTCCCTCGCCGACTTTTCCTGTTCTACCCAGGTCTATGGGGACCCGGTCGGGTTCTTGATGGGCCAGAGCTGTGAGTGTTCGTTCACGCGAGTTCATCATTCTTCAGCGATGACGGCTTGCAGTACAATGTGTTCCCGACGTTGGAGCAGTCGTGCCAGAGGCTTGA